>DASYKU010000079.1 GCA_035995165.1 Mycobacteriales bacterium | reverse complement strand
CCGCCTCCGGGCCGACGGCAACGACACCCCCGTCCTCTTCCTCACGGCGAAGGACTCGATCGATGACCGGATCGTCGGCCTCACCTCCGGCGGCGACGACTACGTCACCAAGCCGTTCAGCCTGGAGGAGGTGGTGGCCCGGGTCCGTGGCCTGATGCGGCGCACCTCGATCGCGGCCGCGAGCAGCGGCTCGGTGCTCAGCGTCGGCGACCTCACCCTGGACGAGGAGAGCCACGAGGTCACCCGGGCCGGCGAGGAGATCGCGCTGACCGCCACCGAGTTCGAGCTGCTGCGCTACCTGATGCGCAACTCCCGCCGGGTGCTGTCCAAGGCCCAGATCCTGGACCGGGTCTGGTCCTACGACTTCGGCGGCCAGGCCAACGTGGTGGAGCTGTACGTCTCGTACCTGCGCAAGAAGATCGACGCCGGCCGGGAGCCGATGATCCACACCGTTCGCGGCGCCGGGTACGTCCTGCGCCCACCCGCGTGAGCGTGGCCGCCGCCCGAGCGCGGTGGCGGCCGAGCCGGACCTTGCGCGGGCGGCTCACCGTCGGGCTCGCCGTCATCCTGCTCGCGGCCTGCGCGGTGCTGGGCGCGGCCACGGCGCTGTTCCTGCGGTCGTTCCTGCTCGGACAGCTGGACAGCCAGCTCGCGGCGGCGGGCGGCCGGTTCTCGGTCAGCCTCGAACGGGGTGAGCTCGCGCCGGGCGGGGACGACGGCGACGCCGACAACGCCGTCCCGGGCCAGTCGGTCGGCACCATCGGCATCCGCCTGCTCGGCGGCCAGGTCGCCCAGGCCGCGGAGGTGAGCGACGACGGGTCCAATCGCACGCTCACGTTCACGGCTGCCGACACCGCCCTGCTGGCCGCCCTGGCCCCGGGTCGGCAGGCGTCGAGCGCCGACCTGTCCATCGGCGACTACCGACTGCAGGCCGTCGCCGGGCACGACGGTGACGTCCAGATCACCGGGCTGCCTCTGCATCCGGTCAACGGCACCCTGGCCCGGCTGGCGATCATCGAGGCGGCGCTGTTCGGGATCCTCGTGCTGGCCGGCGGGACCGCCACCGCGATCGTCGTCCGGCGGACGCTGCAGCCGTTGGAACGGGTGTCCGCGACCGCGCTGCGGGTCTCCGAGCTGCCGCTCACCGATGCCGACACGGTGCTGCCGGCCGGCCTCGGGCCGGCCGAGCCGACCAGCGAGGTCGACCAGGTCAGCGTGGCATTCGACCACATGCTCGAGCACGTACGGTCCGCGCTGGCGGTACGGGACGCGACCGAGGACCGGCTGCGCCGGTTCGTCGCCGACGCCAGCCACGAACTGCGGACCCCGCTGGCGACGATCCGCGCCCACGCCGAGTACGCCGGGATCGCGGACGGCCCGCCGTCCGCCCCGGTGGCCGAGGCGTTGAGCAGGATCACCTCGGCCACCGACCGGATGGGCACCCTGGTGGCGGACCTGCTCCTGCTGGCCCGGCTGGACGCCGGCCGGCCGCTCGCCCGCGAGCCGGTCGACCTCACCCGGCTCGTGCTCGACGCTGTCTTTGACGCCCGGGCCGCCGGACCGGAACATCACTGGCGGCTGGACCTGCCCGAGGAGGCGGTGGCCGTCACCGGCGACGGTGAGCGACTGCATCAGGTGCTGGCCAACCTGCTGACCAACGCCCGGACCCACACCCCCGCCGGGACGACGGTCACCACCACCCTGAGCCCCGGTCCGGCCGCGGTCGAAGTGGCGGTCCGCGATGACGGCCCCGGCATCGCGGCCGCCCTGCAGGCCGAGCTGTTCGACCGCTTCACCCGCGGCGACTCCTCCCGCGCGCGCGACCACGGCAGCACCGGGCTCGGACTGGCCATCGCCTACGGCATCGCCACCGTCCACGACGGAACCCTGACCGTCACCAGCACCCCCGGCGAGGGCACCGCCTTCCTTCTCCGTCTCCCGGCCGGCTGACGCCACTGGGCCGGCTCGGCGTCCCGCCGGCTCGGGACAGCAGCAGCCGGCCGCACCCGCCCGGTCGTGCGCCCGGTCCTCGGCTCGCTGTCGAAGATCAGCCCACAGGGATCACTTCCGTATTGGTGCCGTCGAAGTGATCCGGAGGACGGCGCCGGGCAGTGGTATTCGCGTTGCCTATGACCTGGGAAATCGATGTATTCGCCCGGCCGGAATTGTTGGGCGTCGAATTCAGTCGCGGCTCGAAACCTGTCCTCGTGGCCGCTGATCCGGCCGCCGGAGTCGCCGTCAATGGTGCAAAAGGTGCTAATCGACAGGCCAGGTGACCCCTCGGGATGCGAAACGGTGACGATTGATGACAAGACACCCAACACCGTCCGGGCCGGCCGTACATTTCATCTGATTTGCTCCTCTCGAGTAAAGCGAATACCAAAAAGAAAACCCTCTTCTGGGTCACGAGTGGTCGCCATCCGAGGTGATACCGTCCACGAATGTGCTCGCCGGGGGTTTATCTTTATTACTAAGGGATTATCGGCGGGGAGTCAGAAAAGGAGTGGAGTTTGTCGGCGTTTCCGGTGTCCGGCGGCATCATCACGGAGCCGGCGTTCGAGCTGGGTCAGGCATTGCACCTCCATCGACTCGCGTGCGGTCTGTCCCTGCGCCGGCTCGCCGCTCAGCTCGGCCTCAGCTCGCACAGCGGCCTGGTGGACTACGAGCGCGGCGTGCGCATACCTCCGGAGGACCTGCTGCCCGCGTACTGCCGGGCGCTGAAAGTGCCGTCCGATTACCTGGGCGAGCTGCGGCAGCGAGCCCTGCTGGAGGTGGCCGTCGGGAAGGTCGCCGGGTCGCCGGCCGCAGCCCACGGCGGATCCAGCGAGGTGCTGTCGGTGACGCTGATGTCCCTCAGGACGCCGATGGCGCGCGTGGAGGGGCTCACCGCGATCATCGGCCGGTTCCGGGAGATCGTCGCCATCGGCTTGATCCTCGGCGCGGAGGAGCTGGTCATCGCCGCGCGGCGAGTGAACCCGGACGCCCCGGACGGGCGCTGCTGACCGGCGCCGACTCCGGACCGGGGACATCCACGGCGGCCGCGGGTGCCAGCCGGGCGGCGATGGTGCCGTACCCCCGGTCGTGGTAGACCAGCGGCCGCCCCGGACCGACCCGGACGCTGTCCACCCGGGCGACGATGATCGAGTGGTCGCCGCCGTCGAGCACCTGGTGCCGGTCGCAGGACAGCCACATCAGCGCACCGTCGATCGCGGGCAGACCGTCCAGGCCGACGACCTGGGCCGCGAACCGGTCCGGGGCGCGGTGGGCGAACCGGCGGGCGACCTCCTCCTGACCGGCACCCAGGACGCTGAGGCAGTACCGCTCGGCGCGGCAGAGGACGCCGTGCGCGGCGGCGCCCCGGTCGACGCAGAACAGCACCAGCGGCGGAGCGACGGACAGGCTGCACAACGACCCGATCGTCATCCCGTGCGGCTCGCCGCCGGAGTCCAGCGCGGTGACCACGGCGACCGGCATCGGCACGTGGGCCAGGGCGCCGCGGAAGGCGTCGGCGTCGATGGACACGGCAGCTCCTCAGCGGTGGACGAGGCCGGCGGCGATCTCCCGGCGCAGGGTCGATATCTCCTCGGCATGCTCGCTGGCTCCGAACCCGAGGTGGGCGTCGAGGTCGGCGCCGGCCAGCGCGGACGAGCCGGCCCTGGTGTGTGCCCAGGCCCGCCGGTAGAGCAGCTCGGCGCTGTCGGCGCCCGGCTCGGCCAGGGCCGCGCCGAAGTCGACGATCGCGTCCTCGTACCGGGCGCTCTCCAGCCTGAGCACGCCCCGGTTGAACAGCACGTCCGGGTCGGGCCCGAGCACGGCCAGCGCCGCGGTGAGGTCCGCCTCGGCCGCGTCCGGCTCGCCCTGCTCGTAGGCCAACCCGGCCCGGTCGACCAGAGCGGCCGCGAACGCGGGGTCGGCCTCCAGGGCGCGGTCGTACGCCAGCCGGGCGGCATCGAGGTCCCCCCGTTCCTGCTCGAGCCGGCCCAGCAGGCAGCACAGCCGGGGTTCGGCCGGCGCGGCGGCCAGTCCGGCCTCGGTGTCCTGCCGCGCACCGTCGAGATCGCCGGCGGCCAGCCGCAGCATCGCGCGGCTGAGCCGGCCCTCGACGAAGTCGGGCTCCATGTGCAGCAGCAGGTCGAGGTCGTGCAGCGCCTCCTCGGTCCGGCCGAGCGCGAGCCGCAGCTCGGCCCGGTTGTAGTAGAGCTCGGGGAACGGGGCGGAGATCTCCACGGCGCGGTCGTAGTCGGCCAGGGCCGCGACGAGATCGCCGCGTCGCCGGCACAGGTTGCCGCGATCGGTGTGGTACTCGACGTAGTAGGGGTCCCACTCGATCAGCCGGGTGAAGCCCGCGTACGCCTCGTCGAGGCGGCCGAGCGCGGCCAGTACCCGGGTCTGGTTGTGCAGCAGCTGCGAGCGGTGCACGACGTACTTGTCGGGCGGGAGCTCGCGATCCAGCCGCGCGATGCCGTCGGTGACCAGCTGCAGGGAGTGCTCCAGGTTGCCCCGGTGCATCTCGATCAGCGCCAGCCCGTTGTCCTGGTAGACCTGGAAGTACGGTCCGAAGACCGGATCCCGCTCCAGGGTGGCCAGCGCCCGGGCGTTGTTGGACAGCTCCAGGGCCGCCTCGTGGTCGCGGGGCACGTAGAAGCGGGTGTGCAGCATCGCCAGCGCGTAGCTGCTGGTCATCTGCACCCGGGGCAGCGGGTAGAGCCGGCGCAGTTCGCGGTACAGCCGCTCGCACTCGCGCGGCTGTCCCATCGGCACCAGCGCGCTGGCGGCCTTGGCGGTGAAATGGCAGTAGTCCTGCTGGTCGGCGACGGCGCAGACCGCGCGTCCCCGCATCCCGAAATCGACGGTCGCGGCGGAATAGCCGGTGGCCACGCAGTAGTCCAGCGCCTCCCGCAGCACGCGCCGCCCGACGCCGGACGGGTCGGACCCGCGTTCCCGGTGGTACGGCAGCGCTCCGAGGCGCGTTCCCCAGTCGGCATCCGCCTCCAGCGCGTCCGCGCGGGCGTCGTGCAACTGCGCCCGCAACTCCGCAGCGGCGGCCTCGTACGCGGCCATCTCGGCGGCGTCGTCGCTCGTCCCGTCGGCCTCGACGTAGGCGGCGACCAGCTCCGGGGCGGAGCGTGCCGGGCGTTCGTCCGGCACCGGCGGCGCGGTGCGGGAGGTCGCCCACTCCTGCAGCGCGGTGCGCAGCTCCGGCGGCAGCGGCTCCTCGGCGGTGCCGACCGTCACGGCGAGGGTGGCCGGATCGGCCCGGCGGACCAGGATCGCCAGGAGTTCCTGTTCGGTCGGCTCGGCGGCGTGCACGTCGTCGAACGCCAGCCGCAGCGGGACCGGGTCGCCGGCCTCGGCCCGCAGCCGCGCGAACGCGAGCAGGAAGTTCACCACGCCCTGGGACATGCCGCGGATCCACTGCACACCGAAGTACCGGGTCCGCTCCTCGTACGGGGTGTTGCCGACCAGCGTGTCCGGCGGCGGCCCGATGTGCTCGGACAGCTCGGGAATCGTGTACAGCAGCTCCACCCGGTGCTGCTCGACCAGCTCCGGCCACCGCCGGAAGGCCTCGGGCACCAGCGCCCCCAGCACCTCGCCGGTTCCCGTGTACGGGCCGCGCAGTCGCTGGTGGCACCCGGCGACGCGGACCGGGTCCGGCCCGGCCTGGATGGCGGCCCGGCGGGCGGCCCGGGTGGGCCCGGTGATCCAGATGTGGGTGCTCATGAGGCCTGACTCCAACCGAGGGTGGCGGCGGGGGCGGCGGACCGGTCTGCGGCCCGGGTACGCCGGTAGCGGGCGAGGTTGCGCAGGTAGATCAGTCCGTAGAAGGCGAGCTGGGCCACGTTCAACGCGACGAACAGCGTCGTGTCCCAGAAGTGCGCGTCGTGCACCGGGGACTGGAAGCCCTGTACGGACAGCCGGACGATGCCGAGCAGGACCGGGCGCAGCGCGAGCAGCCAGAGACCGACCAGCACGACGACGCCGACGGCGAAGAACGGTGCGTACCAGCGAGCGAGCCGCTGGTCCCGCTCCGACCACTGGCCGACGTCGAGATGGCGGTCCGGACGGCGCAGCGCGCGCCAGAGGTGGTTGCGCACCACCGCCCGGGTCGCGGCGTGCAGGTCGTAGCAGCCCAGTGCGCTGGCGATCACGAAGTAGACGTCGGTCTGCAGGAAGAGCAGGAACTGGTAGGCGAACCGGGTCAGGATCGGGAACGCCATCGCCAGCGCGATCCGGCCCGGCAGCGACTCGCCCCCACCGGGAGTCTCGAAGAACGACGCGATGATCCCGAGACCGCAGATCGCCACGACGTCCAGCAGCATCCCGGCCAGGAACGGCAGGTAGCGCCGGCGGCGGGGAACGGTCAGCAGCCCGTTCATCCGCGTCTCGAAGACGAGGATCACGTACAGCCGGGTGCCCAGGCCGAGGCTGGTGCGCAGGCCGAGCCGGCGGCCGGCCAGCACGTGGAAGGACTCGTGCGCGAACAGCCAGGGCAGCTGGCCGAACATGATCAGGACCTGCACCAGCAGCAGCGAGTCGGTGAAGAACACCTGGTGCGGCCCCGGCGTGAGCTCGGGATGCCGGCTGACGACGACCAGCCACCAGAGCACCACGAGCAGGTACAGAACGAAGGCGAAAGGGGAGAACACCGCCCGACCCAGCCGCTGGAACCGGACCGGAGTCCCGTCCGCGGGTTCCACCTGCGGTGCATCCGGGGCCGGGCCGGTCGGCTGCACGAACCCGAGACCGTCCAGCGTCTGCAGGAAGTCGGGCATGTCGACGGTCTCGCCGTACGTCTCGGCGTACCAGCCGGCGGCGTCGGCCGGGGTGGCGCCGCGCGTCAGCCGTTCCAGCAGCGCGGCTCCCTCGACCGGAAGCACCGCGTACGAGTCGATGTCCGGCCGCCCGACCAGTACCTCGTCCCCCTCCGGCACGAAGCTGAGGGGATGGAACCGCAGTTGTGTCTCGGACACGCGAACCTCCCGGATCGGGCGGACCGACGGTCCCGCTTGCGCGCGGCGGTCGGCCGCGCGCAAGCGGAGATCGGGGCGTCGATCAGAAGTTGAACGCGCTGTAGCAGCAGCCACACGCGGCGGTCAGTCGGACCGAGCTCGCCTTGCGAACGACGATCTTCTTCATCTGTTCCTCCTCAGGAACGAAACGCGGATCCTGCGACTCCGCCATGGCGCCATGGCGGCACGAGCAGACAAGCAACCCCGGGCGTCGAGAAGGTCGCCACGGACCGGTTACGGCCCAGGTTCGGACCATCGGGCGACCAGGGAATCCATCGGCCGACCGCCCGTCGACCGTGCGCCGGATCGCCCGTTCGTCGCACCGTCGGGCCTGCGGCCGCCCGGCACGCCTGGAGATCCTCGGTCCGCCGCCACGGTGGAGAAGTAGCCGGCCGGTGCCCTCGACTCAGACTTTCGTCGGTGTCGGCGGTTCCCGGCGCCGACCTAGCGTTCCGGACATGAGCAGCGTCGTCCTCACCTCGAACCGTCCGTGCGGCCGCGGCATCATCGCCGGGGTCCTGTATTCAGCCGTGGTCTCGTTGGGCTTCTCCTCGCTGGTGGGCGAGTGGAGCGGCCTGACCGGGCGGCCGGCGCTGATCGCGCTCGACATCGCCGTCGGCGGGCTCGGCCTGGCCGCGCTCGTGCTGGTCCGCCGCGCCCCGGTCCGGCTCGCGCTGGTGCTGTCGGCACTGCTGGCCGTCTCGGTGTCGCTGACCCCGGTGGCCGGCGCGGCGATGCTCTGGGTCGGCCGGCGCCGGCGCCTGCCGGTCGCGATCGCCGTGGCCGCCACCGGCGTCGCCGGTCACCTGGTCCGCGAGCTCTGGCGACCGGAGCCCGGGCGGCCGCTGGTGCTGTGGCTGATCGTCATCGCCGCCTCGTACGCCGCCCTGACCCTCTGGGGGGCGCAGCACCAGGCCCGCTCTCGGCCGCGTCAGTGCAGTGCGGCGGCGGGGGTCGCCTTCCAGGCTGTCCACAGTGGACGGTAGCCCATGCGGTGCCAGAACGGGCCGGAGCGCGGGTTGAGCAGGGAGTAGTGCAGCAGTGTGCAGGCGATGCCGGCGTCGTCGAACGCGTGGTGGGCCGCGGCGGTCAGGGCGGCGCCGACCCCGGCGCCCCGGGCGGCCGGTTCGATCCGCGCCATCCGTACGTAGCCGATCGGTCGCAGGTCGGTGAACGGTGCCAGCCAGTCGTTCGCGTCGGGTCGCTCGGCGCTCAGCGCGCCGACCACCCGGCCGTCGATCTCCGCCAGCCAGACCCACGGGTCCGGCGTGTCGAGCTGCTCCGCCAGCTCGGCCCGCAACCGTTCCGCCACGTCCGGCCGGTCGATCGCGGAGCCGAACTCCAGCTCCGAGCGGGCCTGGGCCAGCGCGAGCTCGCTGAGCGCGGCCAGGTCGCCGGGACCGGCGCGGCGGATCGTCGCGCCGGCGGTGACGGGCCGGGCGACCGTCCGGGCCGCGACGACGACGTACGGGACCAGCCCGTGCGACAGCAGCGGGTGGAATGTCTCGGTGTCCCGGGAGGGCACGTACACGTACGCGGCCGAGTCCTCGTCGGCGGCACGGGGATCGGCCCGGACCTGGGTCGACCACTCGGCGAGCAGACGGTCCAGCGCACCGGCGACGTCCGGACCGGCGACCAGCGGCCGGAGGCTGAACCGGTGCGCGGCGAACCACATCGGCAGCGCGCTGCCCGGCTGCGGGGACAGCTGCCGCGGCGCCCCGACCGCCCCCGGTACCGCCAGCCCCGGCGCTCCCGCCGGCAGGCTCGGCCCCGGCAGCAGCGGATCCAGCGCCCGCCAGCGCTCAGCCACCCCGGCGAGCACCCCGTCCATCCACTGCCTCCGTCCCCGCGGCCGGCAGCAGGATAGCCCCGGATCCCGGCCGTCTCGCGCGGCCGGTCAGCGGGGTCAGCTGAGCGGGAGGCGCACGGTGACGACTGCTCCGCCCAGGGGTGGGCCGTTGGCGATCTGCACGGTGCCGCCGTGCGCGGCCACCACGGCCCGGACGATCGGCAGGCCGAGGCCGGCGCCCCCGCTGGTGCGGGCGCTGTCGCCGCGGACGAACCGCTCGAACGCGGAGTCGAGCAGCGCGGGGGAGAAGCCCGGTCCGTCGTCGGCCCACTCGATGCGGGCGGTGCCGCGGTCGGTGTCGACCCGGATCCGGGCCGCGGTCGCGCCGGCCGCCGCGCTGTTGGCCGCGAAGTTCGCCAGCACCTGCCGGAGCCGGCCCGCGTCGGCGTCGACGACCAGCGGCGCACAGGTGGCGTCGATCCGCAGACCGACGATCGGGGCGAGGGTGGCCACCTCGGCGACGGCCAGCTCGGAGAGGTCGACCGGCTCCCGGTGGACCACCAGCGCGCCGGCCCGTCCCCGGGCCAGCAGCAACAGGTCCTCGGCCAGCCGGGTGAGCCGGTCGACCTGGCCGCGGGCGGCCAGCAACGACTGCTCCACCTCGGCGCGGTCGTCCAGTGCCCCCAGCGCCAGCTCGATCTCTCCGCGCAGCACGGCCAGCGGGGTCCGCAGCTCGTGGCTGGCGTCGTCGACGAAGGCCCGCTCCCGGTCGAATGCGACCGCCAGCCGGGCGAGCATCCCGTCCAGCGTCGCGGCGAGCCGGGCGAACTCGTCGTCACCGGGCACCGCCGGCAGCCGGCGTCCGGTCTCCAGCGTCGAGATCGTCGCCGCCTCCCGGGTCAGCAGGTCGACCGGGCGCAATGCCGCGCCGACCATCCGCCGGCCCAGCGCTCCCAGCGCCGCGGCCAGCACCGGCGCGGCCAGCGCCAGCACCAGCAGCTGCCGGGTGCTGCCGCGCTCGACCGCGTCGGCCGGCACCGCCACGGTGAGGACCGGGCCGGTCGGGTCGACCCGCCGGGTGAGCAGCCGCTCCCGGACCGACTGTCCGTGGTGGCCCAGCGGCAGCGACAGGCTGACCAGGCTCGTCGCGCGGACGGCGGTGACCTGAGCCGGGCTGAGCAGCCGGTGACCGGCGACCGACCGCGAGCTGGCCAGGACGCCGCCGGTGCCGGTGTAGAGCTGCGCCATCAGGTCGTCGGACACCGCGCTGACGTCGCCGGTACGGACGCTGGCGGCCAGGTCCCGGCTCCGCCCGGCCAGCTCCGCGTCCACCGCGTCACCCGTCTGCCGGGCGAGCACGGCGTACAGCAGCGCGAGCGACCCCAGCAACACGATCGTGGTGCCCGCTGCGAACAGGACGATCAGCCGGGCCCGCAGCGAGGGTGGCAGCAGCCGCAGCAGACCCACCTCCGAGCTTTCATGATGCTCTCATCGGGGACGATCGATGGTGGCAGGCATGACCCCGTCCGGCGCCGACGCCCCGGGTATCGACCCGCATCCGGGCGTCCGGTCCGGCCAGCGGCTGCCGGCCGGGGAGCGCGCGGCCGACCTGCTCTGCCGGGCCGGCGGCTCCTGGGCGTACGTCAGCCTGGTGGCGGCGGGCATCGCCGTCGCCGCCGTGCTCGCCGTGCCCGGCGGCAGCCGGTCCGTCACGCTGGTCGGTCTCGGCCTGTCCGCGCTGGCGGCGCTGGAGGTCGCGGTCGCGCTCATGGCCTCCCGCCGGGCCGGGCGCATCGCCGCCGAGATCGCCCAGTACCAGCTCGACCAGGGCCGCCGGGCCGGCGCGGCCGCCGAGGAGCTGCGCGCGGACATGGGCCGGCTCTACACGGAGCTCGCCCGGATCGCCGCGCTGACCGAGATCGCCCGCGGCTCGACCCGGTCACACCCCTAGGGAGGCCCGGAAATGATCAGACTTCGTCCCCGGTACCGGCTGGGCGTCTGCCTCGTCGCGGCGGCACTGGTCGCGACGGCGTGCGGCTCGTCCGGCACCAACTCGGCGTCGGGCGGCGGCAACGCGCCCGGTAAGTCCGCCAACACCGCGACCATGGCGGAACCGCCGGCCACGGTGCCCAACTGGATCTGGCCGTTCACCCCCATCGCGAACTTCAGCGTGGTCAACGCCGGGGAGTTCCAGCAGCTGATGTACCGGCCGCTGTACTGGTTCGGGGACGACGCCGGCGGCCCGAACATCAACCCCGGCCTGAGCCTGGCGAACCTGCCCGTCTACAGCGACGGCGGCAAGACGGTGACGATCACGCTGAAGCCGTACTCGTGGTCGGACGGGTCGAAGGTCACCTCGGCCGACGTGCTGTTCTGGATCCACATGGAGCAGGCGGAGAAGGCGAACTACGCCGGCTACGTCCCCGGGCAGTTCCCGGACAACGTGAAGGCCGCCACCGCGCCGAACGACACCACGGTCGTGCTGACGCTGGACGCCGCATACAGCCAGCAGTGGTTCACCTACAACCAGCTCGGCCAGATCACCCCGATGCCGAAGGCGTGGGACATGACCGCGGCCAAGAGCCCGGGCACCTGCGCGACCGCGGTCGGCGGCTGCGCGAAGGTCTACGACTACATGCTCGCGCAGACCAAGGACCTGCCGACGTACGCGACGAACCCGCTCTGGCAGGTCGTGGACGGCCCGTGGAAGCTGTCCACGTTCAACGCCGACGGGCGCGTGAGCTTCGTCCCGAACTCGGCGTACACGGGGCCGAAGAAGCCGACGCTGAAGAAGTTCAACCTGGCGCCCTTCACGACCGACTCGGCCCAGTTCAACGTGCTGCGGCCGGGCAAGACGATCGACGTCGGCTACCTGCCGACCCAGGACGTCTCCCGGGCCAAGCCGGCCGGCAGCGGTCCGGCCTCCGCGGGGCCCAACCCGCTGAACGGCTACACGCTCGCGCCGTGGTTCCTCTACGGGGTCAACTACTTCCCGCTGAACTTCAACAACCCCACGGTCGGTCCGATCTTCAAGCAGCTCTACTTCCGGCAGGCCTTCCAGTCGGTGGTCGACCAGAACTCGGTCATCAGCGCCTCGGCCAAGGGGTACGGGGTGCCGACGACGGGACCGGTCCCGACCTTCCCGAACAGCCCGCTGGTCTCGGACCTGGAGAAGCAGAACCCGTACCCGTTCAACATCGGGGCGGCCAAGAACTACCTGACCTCGCACGGCTGGAACGTCGTCCCGGGCGGCACGTCGACCTGCACCAGCCCCGGCACCGGCCCGACCAACTGCGGCGCCGGCATCACCGCGGGCCAGAAGCTCGCGTTCGACCTGCAGTTCGCCAGCGGGCAGCAGACCGTGAACACGGCGATGCAGTCGCTGAAGTCCAACGCGGCCCAGGTCGGCATCCAGATCTCGCTCAGCTCCGCGCCGTTCAACACGGTCACCGCCGCGGCGGTGCCCTGCACGGGCTCGAAGTGCACGTGGCAGCTGGAGAACTGGGGCGGCGGCTGGGTCTACGCGCCGGACTACTACCCGACCGGGGAGAGCATCTTCGGCACCGGCGCCGGCTCGAACTCCGGCAGCTTCTCCGACCCGGCCATCGACAGCCTGATCCACGACAGCAATGTGCAGAGCGGCACCGCGGTGATGCTCTCCTACGAGGACGCGCTGGCGAAGGCCCTGCCGGTGATCTGGCAGCCGAACTACACGTACAGCCTGACCGAGGTGGCCAACGGGCTGCAGGGCGTCACCCCGCAGAACCCGTTCGGCTCGCTCACCCCGGAGAACTGGCACTACTGAGCGGATCTGCTGACCAGACGACCCGGCGGAACAGGAGAAGCACATGATCGGCTACCTGCTCCGCCGGGTCGCGCAAGCGGTCGTGGTCGTCCTCGTCGTCACGATCTTCGTGTTCGTGCTGCTGCACCAGCTGCCGGGCGGGCCGGCCCGGGCCGTCCTCGGTCCCCGGGCCACGCCGGCGCAGATCGCCCAGTTCAACCAGGACAACGGGCTGGACCGGGCCGTCCCGATCCAGTATCTGGAATACCTGCGGCACTGGGCGACCGGGAACTTCGGGTTCTCCTTCAAGCTGAACCAGTCGGTCGGATCCCTGCTGCAGCAGCGGTTGCCGAAGACGCTGATCCTCAACGCGCTCGCGCTGGCCTTCACCCTCGTCGTCGCGATCCCGGTCGGGGTCTACCAGGCGGTGCGGCGCAACCGGTTCTTCGACTACGCCGCGACCGGCCTGTCGTTCGTCTTCTACGCGGCGCCGACGTTCTTCCTCGGGCTGATCGCGGTGCTGCTGTTCTCTCAGAAGCTGGACCTGCTGCCGCCCGAGGCGCCGCAGTCCGACGGCGTGGTGCCGATCTTCACCGAGTTCAGCGCGATGATCCTGCCGATCGTCACGCTGGCGCTGCTGAGCATCGCCGGCTTCTCCCGCTACATGCGCTCCTCGGTCCTGGACAACGTCACCCAGGACTACGTCCGGACGGCCCGGAGCAAGGGCTGCTCGTCCGCGCGGGTGCTGCGGGGGCACATCCTGCGCAACGCGCTGCTGCCGATCGCGACCCTGATCGGGCTGTCGCTGCCGGCGCTGTTCGCCGGCGCGCTGGTCACCGAGTCGATCTTCAACTTCCCGGGGATGGGACTGCTGTTCTGGCAGGCCGCGCAGACCTCCGACTACCCGGTCGAGCTCGGCGTCGTGCTGGTGACCGCGGTGGCGACGGTGCTCGGCAACCTGCTGGCCGACATCTCATACGTGCTGCTCGACCCGAGGGTGAGGTACTCGTGAGCGTGAACCCGGTGGAGCCGATCGAGCTCCATGCGGTCGCGGCCGAGCCGGCGCCGGCG
>DASYKU010000078.1 GCA_035995165.1 Mycobacteriales bacterium | reverse complement strand
ACGCGAACGACCACGAATGAGACCAAGACCGAGACCACCGTGCCCGACGAATGGCCGGCGTACACGCCGTCTCCGCTGCGCTGCCGAGCACTCGGCTGTCCGAGCAGGTCGAGCGCGGTTCGATGATCCGAGTCTCGTGTCGGCGGGCGGGCTGGTTCCGGTGCTGGCGTTGGCCGACCGAGCTGGTCTGCGGGTTCTGGTCGATGAGCATCTGACGGTGCCGACGGACAAGGGCGTTCACGGCGGGGCGAAGGTGAGTGCGCTGGTCGCCGGGATGGGATACGCCAAGCGCGGGTGCCGGTTACGGCTACTCCGGGGTGAAGGGTCTGAACGCTGCTGGCCGCGCTGTCGACGCCGGGCGGGGCGCCGCTGATCGTCGCGACCCGGCTGCGCAAGGGCTCGGCGAACTCCGCGCGCCAAGTCGCCGAAGCCGATCCGGGTCTACGTCGAGTCGACCCGGTGGTTCGCCGCCGCCCATCTCCTGGCCCACGGCGGCACGGGCGCCTGGGCCGCCGTCACCGCCGACGACATCCGTACCTGGATGGCGTCCCTGCTGGAGCGCTACGAGGAGGAACTCGAGTCGCTGTCGAAGTCCTGTAACGGAAAGACGTTCGCCGACTGATCGCAGCGATCTCGACATGAACAATCGGGAACTGCGGGTGCACGGCAAGGGTCGCCGTGATCGGATAGTGAAATTCGACTACGAGCCAGACTGCCGTCGATTTCTTGCTGGTGACCGGAACAATTGAGGTGTCTCGGCTCCGCATGGCCACCTTCGGTGAAATGCCCGGACCTGGTGTCCCGTCTCACTCCCGATGCAAGCCTTCAGAGACGCTCACCGCCGCGATCGGAGTGTCGGGAACCGTACAGTCGCACGGTTCGGTGGCGAACAGACGGCGCGGGCCGACGTCGACAGTCTTGACGGACCAATAGACGACAGCTCATTGGGCCGCCGGAGACACCTCACCTGACTGGGCAATCCGGATCGGTGACCAGCGGGCCGTCGCGTCATCCGTCCGAAGGGATTCACCATGCATCGACCCGCCACCGGGACGAGCGTCTGCCGCATCGCGGCGCCAGCGACGCCGTTCGCATCATCACCCTCGCGCCGTAGGGCCTACCGACCCGTCGACTGACTCGGCACTGCGCAGCCGGCGCCGCGCGAACTGGTGATTCCAGACAGTCGTGCCGGCGCGGCGCAGGTCCAGGTGGCTCCGACAACGGGGCCACCCAACCCTCATCGTGAAGGAATCCTGATGCACCGGAACAACGACACCGCTCCCCGGGCTCCGCGCCGCGGGCGAGCCCTCATCCTCGGCGGCGCCGTCGCCCCGATCGTCCTCGGCCTCGCGATCGCGACGGCCATGCCCGCTTCCGCCGCCGTCTCGTGCCCGGTCAGGCTGATCGACGGCCCCACGACGGTGCAGGCCGGCGAGCCCACCGACTACTCCGTCGACGTCCAGGGCGATCACGTGCAGGATCGGGTCTACGACACCCTGGCCACGGATGACAACAAGGCCGACATCTCGCCCGACGGCTACATCACGTTCGTGACGCCCGGCCTCCACGTCGTGGTGGACCGCTACCAGGACAGCATGCAGTGCCCCTCCGCGCCCGACCTCCAGGTCACGGTGCAGTCCGCCGCCCCGACACCGGTCTCCCTCCACCGTCCCGCGACGGCGAGCACCACCCTGGAGAACTCCGACTGGGGACTGCAGCACCTCACCGACGGGATCAGCACCAGCCTGGTCGGCGCGAAGGGATACACCAGCCAAGCCCACGCCACGGCCCAGTCCACGGACGCGGTGACTGTCGACCTGGGAAGCGTCACCTCGGTGGGCCGGGTCGTCCTGTTCCCCCGCACGGCCGTCCCCGGTGAGGACCCGTCCATGACGGGCCTCGGCTTCCCCTCGGCGTTCAGCATCCAGCTGTCCGGCGACGGCATCAACTGGAACACCGTCGACCGGCTGACCGGGCAGAGCGCGGACGGCGGCACCCCTCGCACCTACACGTTCGGCGCCGGCTACACGGGCCGGTATGTGCGCATCCAGGTGTCCCAGTTCGGCCGGGCCGCCACGGTGTACGAGCCGGGGATCTACCGGCTGCAGTTCGCCGAGATGCAGGTGTGGGACAAGTAGGCACCGGACGAGCAGACACGACACGCCGCGCTCAAAGTGCGCCCTCCCGGGGATGTCTCGGGAGGGCGCGCTTCGCCTTTCTACGAATCGGCATGCTTCCGACGCCGTGCGGTGGCCGATTGTCGCGCAAGGCGGAGCGTGCTCGGCCCGCCTGGCTCGTTCGGTCGCCCGCAACCCGGTCAGCTCGCGAAGCCGCCGCGGTTGGCCGAGGCCGAGGTCGAGCCGCTGTCCGTGGACGAAGTCCGCCAGCTGCTCGCCGCCGCACTCGCCCGCCGCAACGGCACCCGGTTCGCGGTGGCGCTCGCGCTCGGCCTCCGGAAAGGCGAGGCGCTGGGCCTTCAGCGGCGGGACGTCGACCTCGACGCCGGGACGCTCATCGTCCGGCGGGCGCTCCAGCGCCGGCCCTGGCAGCACGGCTGCGGCGGCACGTGCGGCAAGAAGCGCGGCGCCGACTGTCCGGACCGCCACGGCGGCGGCCTGGTGGTGGCCGAAGTCAAGTCCCGAGCCGGCCGCCGCGGAGTCGGCTTGCCGGATCCCCTGGTCGAGCTGCTGCGCACCCACCAAGAAACGCAAGACTTGGAACGCCGGCGAGCGGGCCACCTGTGGAAAGAGGCGGGTGGGTATTGGCTCAGCCTGTGGGCCGCCCAATCGATCCGCGAGCCGATCACGACGAATGGAAATCACTCCTCGCGGGCCGCATGCGTACGGAACGCCCGACTGCACGACGCCCGTCACACGGCCGCCACAGTCCTTCTCTTGCTCGGAGTGCCCGATCGCGCCGTGATGGGATTGATGGGTTGGTCGCAGAGTGCGATGACTGTCCGATACCAGCATCTAACGGCAGGAATTCGTCGTGATATCACGAGTCAAGTTGGTGCACTTCTGTGGGACGTCAATCTACGTCAGCCAAGCGGTAGCGAGAACCCCCGCAAGGGCGCCAAGCACGACGCCGACGACGCACCAGAATAACTGGCGTGACCAGTGAGAGCCACGCTCAAGCCGGATCATTCGCTGCCCTTGCTCGTCCATTAGGGCGCCTTGCTTCGTTAGCTGCTGCCGGAGTTCGGTGAGCTGTTCGAGCTGACTCTCCAACAGTTGAGTCTGTGTCGCGATCGTTGAGCTAAGGGTCTCTAGCGTTGACTCCGGCCGGCTGACAGCCGCCTCTTGAGCGAGACGGCGCACGACATCCGCGGGCAGCGATTGACCTGTCGCCCACTCGGATAAACGCGCCGTCTGGAGACAGGGTCAGTCCGCTGGCCGGGATGTCAACGACGATCAACACCCGGCCATCAACCGACACCCGCTGCACGGTGTACTCCGGTATTGGATCGAGCCGTTCGATCGCCTTTTGTAGAGCCTGCTCTTCTCGAATAGGGTCGCTTACACCCACAATTCGATCTGCGCGAGTTTCGTCGACGGCGAGGACGACCGTACCTCCGGAGCTATTAGCGAGCGCCGCAAGAATCCGACTTAGAATCCGAAGATTCATCAGGGCCGAACGTCGGAATTCAAGCGTCTGGCCCTCCTCCTGGCTCACCAGACGTCGCACGTCTTCGATCGACCGCTCCACGCTCGGACCATACGTTCTCGCCTCTGGAGCACCACAGCCTCCCCCGAATGAGACCGTAAACGAGACCAGCGGCGGATGTCCCCGTCCGTATCGGGGGCCATCACCGGAAGACACGCAGGTCAGGAGGGTGGGCGCGGCTGGGTTCGAACCAGCGACCCCCCGCTTGTAAGGCGTCCCGGCCCCGACGCTGTCCAGCCAGCCGTCTCAGCAGGTCCGCCGCAAGCGAAACGACAACAGGCGGTCGCTGACTGAACGATCTTGCCTACTCCGGCCGGTAGGCGTCTGCCCGCTGCGCCACGTGGAGGACCACGACCGTTCTCGTGCTCTCCTCGATACGGTACCGGATCCGATAGTCGCGGACACGCGCGGCGTACAGACCCGCGAACTTGCCCATCAATGGCTTGCCGATCCGATGCGGATTGTCCACCAAACGCTCCGTCATGAATTCGACCAGCGCGAGTCCGATTCGGTCAGGAATCTTGGCCAGAGCGCGCACCGCCGGACCGGCGACCTTCAACTCATAGGGCTCAGGCAACGTGCGGCGGCAGTCCGAATTGAGCGCGCAACGCGTCCCCGGTCACGAAGTCGCCGGCCGAATATGCTGCCTCGGCCCCGGCAATCTCCTCCTGCGCCGCCGAGTCACCCGCGAGCGCGACGGTTTCCTGCATGGAGGCGAACTCGTCCTCGGTCAGCAGCACCAGACTGGCGCGGCCCGACCGCGTGATCCTGAGATGTCCATGGGTCGACTCCACCTCCTCCGCCAACTCGGAGAGGTGGGCAGCCGCGTCGTCCAGTGGCTCGCTCCTCATGTACCCATGATCCCACGACGGCTCGGATCGGGTCCACGATCGCGTCCGACGGTTGCGACACGCCGAAACCGCAGGTCCAGACGGTGGTGGGCGCGGCTGGGTTCGAACCAGCGACCCCCCGCTTGTAAGGCGGGTGCTCTTCCGCTGAGCTACGCGCCCGGAGAAGTGGGCGGTGGTGAGGGTACCGGGCGGGCGCGGACAAGGGGTGGGCCGTAGTGTCGGAGCGTGTCTGGACGGACGACCCGACCGCTGCGGGTGCTGGCCCTGGTGAGCCTCGGGTTGGTGCTCGGCGGGCTGTGCGGTACGGCGGGCGTCTGGCAGTGGCACCGGTTCGGGGAGAAGAAGCTCGCGGACGACCAGCTGCGGACGGCGGCGGCGCTGCCGGCGGTGCCGGTGGACCAGGTGCTCACGCCGGGGCGGGTCGTCGACGACACCGTGCGGTTCCGGACGATCACCGCCACCGGGACGTACGACGGGACGCAGCAGGTCCTGGCCCGGCAGCGGCAGGTCAACGACACCCCGGGCTTCCTGGTGATCACGCCGCTGCGGACCTCGTCCGGGCGGACGTTGTTCATCGACCGCGGGTTCATGCCGGCGACCGGGGCGGCGACGCTGACCCCGACACCGCCGGACCCGCCGGTGGGTCAGGTTCAGGTGATCGCGCGGATCCTGTCCAGCGAATCCGGCGGGCTCGGGACGAACCTGCCCGCGCGGCAGATCGAGCGGATCGACGTACCTGCGCTCGCGTCCCGGAACGGCGAACCGGCGTACTCGGCCTTCGGGGAGCTGATCTCCTCCGTGCCGGCCGAGCAGGGGCTCACCCCGGTGCCGGCGCCGGACCTGAGCAATCCGGCCGGCGGGGCGTTCGTCGCCCAGCACCTCGCGTACGTCGTGCAGTGGTTCCTGTTCAGCGGGTTCGCACTGGCCGGGCCGGTGATCCTGCTGCTGCTGGACCGCCGGGCCCGGCGCCGCGAGCCGGCGCCGGTCAAGCGCGAGCCCGCGGCGACCTGACGCCGCGGGCCCACGTGAAGTGCGAGCCCGCGGCCACCTGGGTCAGGCCGGCAGCTGCGCCATCGCCTCGTGCCAGGCGGACTGGTCGCGCCGCTCGCCCGGCTGGTTCACCTCGGCGAACCGCACGACCCCCTGCTTGTCGATGAGGAACGTGCCCCGGTTGGCCATGCCGGCGATGTCGTTGAACACGCCGTACGCCTTCGCGACCTCGCCGTGCGGCCAGAAGTCCGACAGCAGCGGGAAGAGGTAGCCCTCCTGCGCCGCCCAGCTCTTCAGCGTGAACGGGTGGTCGATGCTGATGCCCATCACCTGCACCGAGTCGCCCTCGAAGCTCGGCAGCTCGTCGCGGACCTGGCAGAGCTCGTTCGTGCAGATCCCGCTGAACGCGAACGGGAAGAAGACGAGCAGCACGCTCTGCTGACCGCGGAACGAGCTCAGCGTCACCTGCTCGCGGTTCTGGTCCTGCAGGGTGAAGTCGGGGGCCTCCTGGCCGACCTCGACCGGCATACGGGTCTCCTCCGCAGAAATGGGGCCGGCAGATCCGGCACGATGGCAGCATGTCACGCCCTGCCCCGGCGCCCGAGGCCAGCCCGGCCGGGCTCGCGGAGCATCCGTACGGACAGCAGCGGGCGCGGGTGCTGGCCGCCTGGGACGGGTTCCTGGCCGTCGCCGGTGCCGCCGACCTGGACCGGCCGTCGCGGCTGCCGGGCTGGACCGGGCACGACGTCGCCGTCCACATCGGCGACTGGGACGACGTGACGACGCTGGACCGGCTGCTGGCCCAGGCCCGTTCCGGCAGGCCGGCCGGACAGGGCGACACCGACGCGGCCAACGCGGCGGTCGTCGCGGCCCACCGGGGCGCCTCCCGGGCCGACGTGCTGGCGGCGTTGGAACGGTCCCGGCAGCGGGTCGCCGACTGGTACGACGACGCCGGCCCCGACGGTCCCGACGCGCTCGGGCGGGCCACCGTCATGTCCGTGGTCGGCGCGCTGCCGCTGCTCACCGTCGTCAACGCCGGCGGGTACGAGCTGGCCGTGCACGCGCTGGACCTCGGCATCCACCCGCCGGAGGTGCTGCTGGACGCCGGGCTGGCGGCGCTGGTCGACGTGACCGGGGCGTTCGCGGCGCGGCGCGGGCTGCGGACCGCGCTGACAGCCTGGACGGGCCGGGCGGGCTGGCAGGTCCGGACGGCCGACGGCGGCTGGCGGACCGAGCCGGTCACCGCGCGGCCGCCGGGCGCCGCCGTCGAGGCGGCGCCCGACGTGCTGCTGGACGCGTCCGCGGGGCGGCGGGCGGTGCCGCCGTTGCTCGCCAGCCGGGCGGTACGGGTGCACGGGCTGCCGGACCTCCTGCGGCTCGCGCCGATCGTCGACGAGGTGCCGGGGTTGCCGGGCGGGCCGGCCCTGCGAGCCGCCGCCCGCTGGGTCGGCGGCGCCGGCCGCCTCCTCCGCCTCGGCCGCTGAGCGGCCACCAAACCGCCTCGGCCGCTGAGCGGCGGGGCGCCTGGGCGCCCGCCGAGCCGCCGCCCGCCGCTGGCCAGGCCGAACCGCCCGCCGAGCGGCCGAGCGCCCACTGACCAGGCCGAGTGGCCTGGTCAGGGGGTCGTCAGGGGGTCGTCAGCGCTTGGGACGTCCCGTCTTGGGCGTCACCAGCCGAGCCCCGGCCCAGTCCTGGGCCGCGCTGATGCTCGAGGTCTGGGACAGCCCGGCCGTCGGCGCGGCCTCGCTGATGTCGGAGGGCGGGACGTGCCCCTCGCGCCCGGACTTCGGCGTCAGAAGCCAGACGGTGCCGCTGTCCTCGAGCGGGCGCAGCGCGTCGACCAACGCGTCGACCAGGTCGCCGTCGTCCTCCCGCCACCACAGCAGCACCACGTCGACGACGTCGTCCGCGTCCTCGTCGACCATCTCGTTGCCGGACCGGTCCTCGATCGCGTCGCGCAGCTCATGGTCGACGTCTTCGTCGTAACCGAGCTCCTGCACGACCATGCCCGGCTCGATTCCCAGCCGCTCGGCCAGGCCGCGCCCTCCTGCCTGGTCCACGGTCGTGCTCACCCCTCGGTCCTCCCGTTCAGTATGCGGTCACCACGGTCTGTGTGCCGGTAGTCCACACATTCCCAGGTCCGCGCGCAAGTACGCCACTCCGGGCGGGGAGATCGTGTCGCCGCACCGATGTGCCGGTACGCCCTGCTCCCGCAGGTCAGGAGATCGAGTTGCAGGCCGTCTGGAATTTCTGGGTCGCCACGTTGTACGCGTTCGTGCTCGGCGAATTGCCCTCGCCCGCGTCCGTGGCCAGGCGATTCAGCTGGTCGAGCACGCCCTGGCCGGACCGCCGGATGCCGTCGGCGGCCGGCAGCCCGGACCGGCTGATCTGGCCGCGGATGGTGGCCGCGCCGGTCTTGAGGATCTGGATCTGCCCGCTGCGATCCTTGGATCCGTTGAACGAGCTGTTGACGTTCGCGATCGCGGCCCGCTCCAGCACGCACAGCGCCCGCTCCCGGGTGGTGACCGGGTTCGTCGTCGGCGTGGGGTCCGGCGTCGGGCTGTCCGTGGTGGGGTCCGGGGTGGGGCTGCTGGTCGGATCGTCCGAGGTCGGGGACGCCGTCGGTGCGTCGGTGACGACGTCGGACGCGATCGTCCCGGAGCCCTCGATGCTCGTCGCGCATCCGGCGAGGCCGGACAACAGGGCGGCGGCCGAGAGCACGACCGGCAGGCGGGTCAGGCGCATGCCGGACAAAATACCGTCCCGAGGTGAGGACGGCAGCAACAGCGCCCGGGACCGGCCGCGGTCAACATCTGCGGTACCCGACTCGGCTACCCGGCGGTAAAGATGGACAATAGGCCTGTGACCAGTGACCGCTTCAGTGTCATCACCGATGGCCTGCCAAGTCAGCTACCCGACCTCGACCCGGAGGAGACCCGGGAGTGGCTGGAGTCGCTGGACTCGGTGATCAACGTCGCCGGCCGCGGCCGGGCCCGCTACCTCATGCTCAAGCTGCTCGAGCGCGCGCGGGAGCGCCAGGTCGGCGTGCCGGCGCTGCGCAGCACCGACTACATCAACACCATTCCGCCGGAGCGGGAGCCCTGGTTCCCCGGCGACGAGTACATCGAGCGCCGCATCCGCGCGTACATCCGGTGGAACGCGGCGATCATGGTGTCGCGGGCCAACCGGCCGGAGCTCGGCGTCGGCGGCCACATCGCGACGTACGCGTCGATGGCCAGCCTGTACGAGGTCGGCTTCAACCACTTCTTCCGCGGCAAGGACCACGGCCAGTCCGGTGACCAGGTCTACTTCCAGGGCCACGGCTCGCCCGGGATCTACGCGCGGGCGTTCCTGGAGGGCCGGCTGAGCGAGCGCCAGCTCGACGGCTTCCGGCAGGAGCTGTCCGCCCCCGGCGGCGGCCTGCCGTCCTACCCGCACCCCCGGCTGATGCAGGACTTCTGGGAGTTCCCCACCGTGAGCATGGGCCTCGGCCCGCTGCACGCGATCTACCAGGCCCGCTTCAACCGCTACCTGCTCAACCGCGAGATCGAGGACACCAGCAACTCGCGGGTGTGGGCGTTCCTCGGCGACGGCGAGATGGACGAGCCGGAGTCCCTCGGCGCGATCGGCGTGGCCGCCCGCGAGGAGCTGGACAACCTCACCTTCGTCGTGAACTGCAACCTGCAGCGCCTCGACGGCCCGGTCCGCGGCAACGGCAAGATCATCCAGGAGCTGGAGTCGTACTTCCGCGGCGCCGGCTGGAACGTGATCAAGGTCGTCTGGGGCCGGCAGTGGGACGAGATGCTCGCCCGCGACACCGACGGCGTGCTGGTCAACAAGATGAACACCACGCCCGACGGCCAGTTCCAGACGTACTCGACCTCGCCCGGGGCGTTCATCCGGGAGGACTTCTTCGGCTCCGACCCGCGGCTGCGCCGGATGGTCGAGAACCTCTCCGACGACCAGCTGCGCAACCTGCCCCGCGGCGGCCACGACTACCGGAAGGTCTACGCGGCCTTCAAGGCGGCCACCGAGCACACCGGGCAGCCGACGGTCATCCTGGCCCACACGATCAAGGGCTGGACGCTGGGCAAGGACTTCGAGGGCCGCAACGCGACCCACCAGATGAAGAAGCTCACCAAGCCCGAGCTCAAGGAGATGCGCGACCGGCTCTACCTGGAGATCCCGGACTCGGCGCTGGAGGACGGCCTCCCGCCGTACTACCACCCCGGGGAGAAGTCGGACGAGATCCAGTACATGAAGGAGCGGCGGGCCGCGCTCGGCGGGTCCGTACCGCGGCGGGTGACCAGGTCCAAGCCGCTGACGCTGCCGGCCACGGAGGTCTACGGCGACCTGAAGAGGGGCTCCGGCAAGCAGGCGGTCGCCACCACGATGGCGTTCGTCCGGCTGCTCAAGGACCTCATGAAGGACAAGGAGATCGGGCACCGGTTCGTGCCGATCATCCCGGACGAGGCCCGTACCTTCGGCATGGACTCGCTGTTCCCGACGGCCAAGATCTACAGCCCGTTCGGCCAGAAGTACGACCCGGTCGACCGCGAGCTGCTGCTGTCCTACCGCGAGGCGGTCAAGGGCCAGATCCTGCACGAGGGCATCACCGAGTCGGGCTCGATGGGCTCGTTCGTCGCCGCCGGCTCGGCGTACGCGACGCACGGCCAGCCGATGATCCCGATCTACATCTTCTACTCGATGTTCGGGTTCCAGCGGACCGGTGACGCGATCTGGGCCGCCGCCGACCAGCTCAGCAAGGGCTTCATGCTCGGCGCCACGGCCGGGCGGACCACGCTGAACGGGGAGGGCCTGCAGCACCAGGACGGGCACTCGATGCTGCTGTCCTCGACCAACCCGGCCTGCGTCGCGTACGACCCGGCCTGGGCGTTCGAGATCGCGGTGATCGTGGAGGACGCGCTGCGGCGGATGTACGGCTCGACCGACGAGCACCCGCACGGCGAGGACATCTTCTACTACCTGACCGTCTACAACGAGCCGTACCGGCAGCCGGCGATGCCGGACCACGTGGACGCGGAGGGGATCCGCCGCGGCATCTACAAGTACCGGGCGGCCGCCGCCTCCGACGGGCCGAAGGCGCAGATCATGGCCTCCGGGGTGGCCGTCCTGGCGGCGCTGAAGGCGCAGGACCTGCTTGCGTCGCAGTGGGGCGTGGCCGCGGACGTCTGGTCGGTGACCTCCTGGAACGAGCTGCGCCGGGACGCGGTCGCGGCCGAGGCGGCGGCGCTGCTCGACCCGTCGGTCCCGGCCCGGGTGCCGTACGTGACGTCGGCGCTGTCCGATTCGGCCGGCCCGCTGGTCGCGGTCTCGGACTGGATGCGCTCGGTGCCGGACCAGATCTCGCGCTGGGTGCCGGGCGACTACAGCTCGCTGGGCACGGACGGGTTCGGCCGGTCCGACACCCGGGGTGCGCTGCGGCGGTACTTCCACGTCGACGCCGAGTCGACGGTCGTGGCGGTGCTCTCGCGGCTCGTCGCCAGCGGTGAGGTCAAGCAGGAGACGCTGCAGCAGGCGGTCGACTCGTACAAACTCACCGAGGTGAGCGCCGCGAGCGCGGGCAACACCGGCGGCGACAGCTAGGTCGTGGTACGCGAACGGCCCGGCCCCCCACGGGAGCCGGGCCGTTCGGCGTTCACGGTTCACCAGCCGGCGGGTTTGGCTTCCAGGGCGGCGAGGGCGACGGCGGCGTGGGTGGCCACGCCGACGGCCATGGCGTTCTCGTCGAAGACGACCCGGTTGGAGTGGTTGGAGGGCGAGGACGCCGGGTCCAGGTCGGGCGGGCAGGCGCCGAGCCAGGTCATCGCCCCGGGCACCCGCTGCAGCACGTACGACCAGTCCTCGGCGCCCATGATCGGGTCCTTCTCCAGCAGCGCCCGGTCCGGCCCGAGCATCCCCAGCGCGGTCGAGTGGACCAGGTCCGCGGCGGCCAGGGAGTTGACCACGACCGGGTAGCCCTCCTCGATCGTCACCTCCGCGGTCGCCCCGAACGCCGCCGCGATCCCGGGGGCCAGCCGGTGCAGCCGCTCCTTGACCGAGGCCCGGGTCTGCTCCGACAGCGTCCGCATCGTGCCGAGCATCTCCGCGGTCTCCGGGATGACGTTGTCGGTGGTGCCGGCGGTGATCTTGGCGATGGTGACCACGGCCGGGTCGAAGACGTTCACCTCACGGGTGACCATCGTCTGGATCCCCTGCACGATCGCGGCCGCGATCGGGACCGGGTCGAGCCCGGCGGTCGGGTTGGAGGCGTGCCCGCCGCGACCGGTGACCACGATCCGGATGGTGTCCGAGGACGCCATCGCCGGCCCGGGCCGGACCGCGACGACGCCGGACGGCTGCTGGGTGGTGATGTGCAGCGCGAACGCCGACTCCACCGGCGACCCGGCCGCGTCCAGCACGCCCTCCTCGATCATCACCGGGGCGCCGCCGTAGCCCTCCTCCCCCGGCTGCCACATGAACACGACCCGGCCGGCGAGCGAGTCCTGCCGGGCCGAGAGCAGCTTGGCCGCGCCGACCAGCATCGCGACGTGCGTGTCGTGCCCGCAGGCGTGCATGACACCGGGGATCTCGGAGGCGAACTCCAGGCCGGTGTCCTCCGGCATGGGCAGCGCGTCCATGTCGCCGCGCAGCAGCACGGCCGGCCCGGGGCGGCCGCCCTCGAGCACGCCGACGACCGAGGTGACCGCCGTCCCGGTGGTCACCTTCAGCGGCAGCCCGGCGATCGCGTCGAGCACGGTCGCCTGGGTCTCGGGCAGGGTGAGGCCGACCTCGGGGCGGCGGTGCAGCCGGCGCCGCAACGCCACGGTCCCGGGCTGGAGGTCGACGGCGGCGGCGAGCAGGTCGCGAGCGGGTTCCATACCCTCTCCCTACCCGACCGGCAGCCCGGACCGCATCCGCCAGGCGAGCAGTTCTGTCCCGGTATCGGTGCGGACCGTCACCGGCCCGTCACCGGCCTGCCGCAGGGCGTCCCCGGCGCCCAGCTCGTCGGTCCCGATCCTGGCGCTCCCGCTCACGACGAGCAGGTGCAGGTACTCCGCCGCCAGCGTCACGGACCCGCCCGGCTCCAGCCGCCCGGCGACGAGCGTCGCGGAGGGCTGCCGCAGCGGCGTCACCTCGGTCAGCCCGGGCCCGACCGGCACCGTGTCGTACGCCGGGGGCCCGCCGACGGTCGCCGGCCGGAGCCACATCTGCACGTAGTGGGCCGGCCCGCCGACGGCGTACTCGCTGTGCCGGACGCCGTCACCCGCGCTCATCCGCTGCACGACGCCGGGCCGGGCCGAGCCCCGGTGACCGGCATCGTCGGCGTGCGCGAGGACCCCGGACACCACCCAGGTGACGACCTCGATGTCGCGGTGGGGATGCGACGGGAAGCCGGACCCGGCCGTCAGCCGGTCCTCGTTGCAGGCCAGCAGCAGCCCGAAGTGGGTGTTGGCCGGGTCGTACGCGGCGCCGTAGGAGAACGAGTGCCGGGAGTCGAGCCAGTCGGTCACGGTCGAGCCCCGGGACCCGGCCCGGACGATCACTGTGCTTGCCTTGTTCGCTCCCGGTCGGGCGCTCCTGGCGGCGGCTTCCCTCCGCGCCCCTCCGCTGAGCGCCGTCGCGGGGTCGGCGGGCGCCCCGGTCCAGACACCGCCGCGCCCGACCTCCCGCTCACCTGTCGGTCCAGGCCAGCAGCCTGTCCGCGGTCTTCGTGTTGACCACCCGCGCCGTCGGGACGCCGCAGTCGACCGCCCGCTCGCACCCGTACGGCAGCCAGTCCAGCTGGCCGGGCGCGTGCGCGTCGCTGTCGACGGAGAACACGCAGCCGGCCTCGACCGCCTCCCGGAGCAGCCGCTTGGGCGGGTCCAGCCGTTCCGGCCGGGAGTTGATCTCGACCGCCACGCCCTCGGAGGCGCAGGCCGCGAACACGGCCGCGGCGTCGAACTCCGACTCCGGCCGTTCCCGGGAGCCGGTCACCATCCGGCCGGTGCAGTGCCCGAGCACGTCGGTGTGCGGGTTGCGGACCGCGGCCAGCATCCGCCTGGTCATCGGCCCGCTCGGCATCCGCAGCTTGGAGTGCACGCTCGCGACGACCAGGTCGAGCTGACTCAGCAGCTCGCCGGTCTGGTCCAGCGCGCCGTCGTCGAGGATGTCGACCTCGATCCCGGTCAGGATCCGGAACGGCGCCAGGTCCTCGTTGAGCAGCGCGACCTCGACCAGCTGGGCCCGCAGCCGCTCCGCGGTCAGCCCGTTGGCGACGGTCAGCCGGGGCGAGTGGTCGGTCAGCACCATGTACTCGTGGCCGAGGTCGCGGGCGGCGATCGCCATCTCCCGGATCGGCGAGCCGCCGTCGGACCAGAGCGAGTGGGTGTGCAGGTCGCCGCGCAGGGCGTGCCGCAGCGCGACGCCGGCCGGCGTCGGCGCGTCCAGCCGGGAACCGTCGGCGCGCTCGTTGACCGGCTCGCCCGCGCCGTCCTCCAGCCCGACCAGGTAGTCCGGCGTCTCGCCGGACAGCGACTGGGCGACCACGGCCGCGGTCTTCTCGCCGATGCCGGGCAGCTGCCGCAGCGTGCCCAGCTCGACGCGGCGGTGCAGCGAGTCGACCGGGATCTCGGACAGCACGTCGGCGGCCCGGCGGAAGGCCCGGACCCGGTAGGTCGCCTCGTGCCGCCGCTCCATGAGGAAGGCGATCCGGCGTAGATCGTCGACGGGGTCGCGCGGGGACGTCACGCACCCATCGTGGCAGGGTGGGGGCCGTGACCACCACGCCACCACCGGCCGCGACGCTGCGCCGGCTGGAGCGCGCGTCCGGCGCGCTGGCGACCAAGAGCGTGGCCCGGATGGACGAGACCCTGACCTGGTTCCGGGACATGCCGGCCGACCAGCGGTCCTGGGTGATGCTGATCGCGCAGGCCGGCATCGCCTCGTTCGTGGAGTGGCTGCGTTCCCCCGGCGACGCGCCCCGGCTGACCACCGAGGTCTTCCGGGCCGGGCCGCAGGAGCTGGCCCGCTCGGTGAACCTCCAGCAGGCGGTCGAGCTGGTCCGGGTCACGGTCGAGGTGGTCGAGAGCGAGGTCGAGAGCTTCGGCGCCCCCGGCGAGGAGGCCCAGCTGCGCGAGGCCGTGCTGCGCTACAGCCGGGAGATCGCATTCGCCGCCGCCGGGGTGTACGCGGGGGTGGCGGAGCTCCGCGGCGCCTGGGACGCCCGGCTGGAGGCGCTGGTCGTCGACGTGCTGCTGCGCGGCGACGTGGACGACACCCTGCTGTCCCGGGCCAGCGCGCTCGGCTGGGCCGCGATGACCCCGGTCGCGGTCGTGATCGGAGCCGCCCCCAAGGGGCATCCGGAGCAGATCCTGGACGCGGTCCAGCGGGCGGCCCGGCACGCCGGGGTCGACGTACTGGCCGGCGTACCGGGAGACCGGCTGGTGGTGGTGCTCGGCGGGGTGGCGGACGCGGTCGCCGGCACCCGGCCGCTGCTGCCCGAGTTCGGGTCCGGGCCGGTGGTGATCGGGCCGACCGTGGCCGACCTCGGCGCCGCGGGGGCGTCGGCGCGGGCGGCGCTGGCCGGGATCAGGGCCGTGCCGGGCTGGCCGGCCGCCCCCCGGCCGGTGCTGGCGGCGGACCTGCTGGCCGAGCGGGCGCTGTCCGGCGACGAGGAGGCCCGCCGGACGCTGGTCGAGGACGTCTACCGGCCGCTGTCCGAGGCCGGCTCGGCCCTGCTGGACACCGTCACCGCGTACGCGGAGAGCGGCAGCACGCTGGAGGGCGCGGCCCGGACGCTGTTCGTGCACCCCAACACCGTGCGGTACCGGCTGCGCCGGGTCGCCGAGGTCTGCGGCCGGACCCCGACGGACCCGCGCGACCTGCTCACGCTGCAGCTCGCGCTCGTCCTCGGCCGCCTGGAGAACTGAACCGAAGGGACAACGGATGAGCAGGGTCGCGTACGTCTCCGGCGGCGGCACCGGCATCGGCCGGGCCACCGCCGCCGCGCTCGCCCGCGACGACTGGACCGTGGTCGTGCTCGGCCGCCGGGAGGGCCCGCTGGCCGAGACCGTCGAGGAGGTCGGGAAGGCCGTGCCGGGTGCGGTCGTGCACGCCGTGACCGCGGACCTGGCCGACCCGGAGCAGGTCGAGCGGGCCGTCGCCCGGGCCGCCGAGCTGGCCGGGCCGGACGTGGACGCGGTGGTGAACATCGCCGGCGGCACGTCCGCGCTGCCGGACGGCACCCTGGCCGAGGTCGCGGCCGAGTGGGCCGACGAGTGGCGGACGAACGTGCTGACCGCCGTACTGCTGACCACCGCGCTGCTGCCCCGGCTGCGTACGCCGGACGCCCGGGTGGTCAACCTCAGCTCGATCGCCGCCCTGCGCGGCGGCGGGTCGTACGGGGCGGCCAAGGCCGGTCTGCACCCCTGGACCTGGGACCTCGCGTCCCGGCTGGGGCGGGGCGGGACGGCCAACCTGGTCGCCCCCGGGTACGTCGAGGACACCGGCTTCTTCCGCGACTCGATGACCCCGCAGCGGCGTGAGCGGCTCATCGGGCAGACCCCGACCGGACGCCCCGGCCGCCCCCAGGACGTGGCCGAGACGATCCGCTGGCTGCTGACCCCGGCCGCCGGGCACGTCAGCGGCCAGATCATCCAGGTCAACGGGGGTGCGCTGGCGGGGCGGGGGTAAGGAGGAAGTCCACCGTCGGGGACGCCCGCGCGGGTGCGACACGCGCTGAGATTGTGGGGTTCCTACAAGGTCTCCCCCGCGACCTTCGTGCGCGCCACTCTCGCACCAGGCCCGTACGACGCGCGACGGTAGAGGAGTGCTCGCCCTCCTCTCCCCCGGCCAGGGCGCTCAGTCGCCCGGAATGCTGGTCCCGTGGCTCGACCTGCCTCGCGCCGCCGCCCGGCTGCGCTGGCTGTCGGCCGTCTCGGGACTGGACCTGATCCGGCTCGGTACCACCGCCGACGCGGACGAGATCCGCGACACCTCGGTGACCCAGCCGCTGCTGGTGGCGACCGCGCTGGCCGCCGCCGCCGAGCTGGACGTGCCCGCGTCCAGCCCTGACATCGTCACCGCCGGGCACAGCGTCGGCGAGCTGGTCGCCGCGTCGCTGGCCGGCGTGTTCTCCCCCGAGGCCGCGATCGCGCTGGCCCGGGTCCGCGGCGCCGAGATGGCCGCTGCCTGCGCGCTCGCCCCGACCGGCATGTCGGCCGTGCTCGGCGGCGACCCGGACGGGGTGCTGGCCGGGATCGAGGCCCTCGGGCTGACCGCGGCCAACGTCAACGGCGCCGGTCAGGTCGTCGCGGCCGGCGCCACCGAGGTGCTGGAGAAGCTGTCGGCCGAGCCGCCGGGCGGCGGGAAGGTGCGTTCCCTGCCGGTGGCCGGCGCGTTCCACACCTCGTACATGGAGCCGGCCCGGGAGAACTTCGGCGCGCTCGCCGCGGGCGTCCCGGTCGCCGACCCCGGCCTGCTGCTGCTGTCGAACGCCGACGGCACCGCCGTGCACCGCGGGACCGAGGTGGTGGACCGGCTGGTGGCCCAGCTGACCCGTTCGGTGCGCTGGGACCTCTGCCAGGCCACCCTGCGCCACCTCGGCGTGACCGCGCTGATCGAGCTGCCCCCGGCCGGCACGCTGGCCGGCATCGCCCGGCGCGAGCTGCCCGGCGTGGACACGGTCAAGCTGCGTACGCCGGACGACCTGCCCGCGGCCCAGGCCCTGCTGGCCAAGGCGACCACCGGCGGCCAGGGCGAGCACACCCCGGACTGGCGGATGGTGATGGCCCCGGCCGGCGGCACGTTCGCCGCCGACGGGATCCCGGAGGGGACCCGGGTGCAGGCCGGCAGCCGGCTCGGCGCGGTCCGGACCAAGCGCGAGGACCTGCAGGTCAGCGCCGGCTACGACGGCGTACTGGTGGAGTGGCTGATCGAGGACGGCGACCTGGTCGACGCGGGCGAGCCGCTGGCCCGCCTGGTGCCCGGCACCGAGGAGGAGGCCCGATGAACGTCCGGCCCGCGGTACCCGGGGCCCGGCTGCTCGGCCTGGGCGAGCACCAGCCCGCCACCGTGGTCACCAACGCCGACCTGGCCGCCCGGATGGACACCACCGACGAGTGGATCCGCAGCCGGGTCGGTGTCGCCAGCCGGCGGATCGCCGGGCCGCAGGAGTCGGTCGAGGACATGGCCGTCGCCGCCGGCGGCAAGGCGCTGGCCGCGAGCGGGCTGGCCCCGGACGACATCGACCTGGTCGTGGTCGCGACCTGCACGATGCCGACCCCGATCCCGAGCGCGGCGGCCCAGGTGGCCAGCCGGCTGGGCATCACGGCCCCGGGCGCGTACGACCTCAACGGCGCCTGCGCCGGCTTCGTCTACGGCCTGTCCGCGGCCGCGTCGGCGGTCACCGCCGGCGCCGCCCGCAACGTGCTGCTGGTCGGGTCGGAGAAGCTCTCGGACTGGGTCGACCAGAACGACCGCTCGACCGCGATCATCTTCGCCGACGGCGCCGGGGCGGCCGTGGTCGGACCGGCCGCGACCGTCGAGGACGTCGGCATCGGGCCGGTGGCCTGGGGCAGCGCGGGCGAGTCCGCCGAGCTGATCCGGATCCCGAGCCGGACCCAGTTCCTCGGTCAGGAGGGCCAGGCGGTCTTCCGCTGGGCCACCACCGCGCTCGCGCCGGTGGCGCTGGAGGCCTGCCGGCGGGCCGGCATCGAGGCCACCGAGCTGGCCGCGTTCATCCCGCACCAGGCCAACCTGCGTATCGTCGAGGCCATCGCCCGCAGGCTGGGCGCTCCCGGGGTACGGGTCGCCGACGACATCGTCGAGGCCGGGAACACGTCCTCGGCGTCGATCCCACTGGCGCTGGCCCGGATGGCCGCGCGGGGCGAGGTGCGCTCCGGCGACCCGGTGCTGCTGCTCGGCTTCGGCGCCGGGCTGACGTACGCCGGGCAGGTCGTGCTCTGCCCCTAGGTCCCCACGGATTCCGAAGAGAACACACGAAGGAGACGCAGTGGCGAACGAAGAGATCAAGGACGGCCTGGCGGAGATCCTCGAGGAGGTCGCCGGCGTGCTGCCGGCCGACGTCAGCGAGGAGAAGTCGTTCACCGACGACCTGGACGTCGACTCGCTGTCCATGGTCGAGATCGCGCTGGCGGCCGAGGAGCGCTTCGGCGTGAAGATCCCGGACAACGAGCTGGCCAACCTCAAGACGGTCGGTGACGCGGTCAGCTTCATCGAGAAGGCCAAGGCCTCGGCATGAGCGAGCGGCCGATCGTCGTCGTCACCGGGCTCGGCGCCACCACCCCGCTCGGCGGGGACGTGGCCTCGACCTGGGACGGTCTGCTCGCCGGCAACTCCGGGGTGAGCCTGCTCGAGGACGAGTGGGCCCGCGACTTCCCGGCCCGACTGGTGGCCCGGATGACGGTCGAGCCGACTTCGCAGCTGGAGCGGGTCGAGGCCCGCCGGCTGGACCGCTGCCAGCAGGCCGCCCTGGTGGCCGGCCGGGAGGCGTGGGCCGACGCCGGCTTCGACCCGGTGCCCAAGAGCAAGGACGGGGTGCCGAACGAGACCGTCCGGGGCGTGGACCCGGAGCGGCTGGCCGTCGTGGTCGGCAGCGGGATCGGCGGCGCCACCACCATGCTCGGCCAGGACGACGTCCTGGAGGAGCGCGGCGTACGGCGGGTGTCCCCGCTGACCGTGCCGATGCTCATGCCGAACGGGCCGGCCGCCTCGCTCAGCCTCGAGTTCGGCGCCCGGGCCGGGGTGCACGCCACGGTCAGCGCCTGCGCCAGCGGCGCCGAGGCGATCTCGCTGGCCGCGGACCTGATCCGGCTCGGCCGGGCCGACGTCGTCGTCTGCGGCGGCACCGAGGCCGTGGTGGACAAGCTGCCGATGGCCGGGTTCGCGCAGATGCGGGCGATGTCGACCCGCAACGACGAGCCCGACCGGGCCTCCCGGCCGTTCGACAAGGGCCGGGACGGGTTCGTGCTCGGCGAGGGCGCCGGCATCCTGATCCTGGAGAGCGCCGAGCATGCCGCCGCCCGCGGCGCCCGGGTGTACGCGGAGATCGCCGGCGCCGGCATCACCTCCGACGGCTACCACATCACCGCGCCCGACCCGACCGGCAGCGGCGCGGCCCGGGCGATCACGCTCGCGCTCCGCGACGCCGGCGTCAGCGCGGCCGACGTGGTGCACGTGAACGCGCACGCGACCTCGACCCCGACCGGCGACCTCGCCGAGGCGGCCGCGATCCGGGCCGCGGTGGGCGACCATCCGCTGGTCAGCGCGCCCAAGTCGATGCTCGGCCACCTCCTGGGTGCGGCCGGCGCGGTCGAAACCATCGCCACCGTGCTCAGTGTCCGTGACGGGGTGGTCCCCATCACGCGCAACCTTGAGAATCTGGACGACGGGGTCGAGCTGGACGTGGTCTCGACCGAGGCCCGCCGGCTGCCGGTACCCGTCGCCGTCAACAACGCCTTCGGCTTCGGTGGTCACAACGTGGCCCTCGTCGTCCGCCAGATCTGACGTCAGGAGCTCGTCGTGGCTTCACCCGCTCTGGAACTGACGGCGGACGCGCCGGACTGGCGCGATCCGGCGGTGCGGCTGTCCGCGCTGCTGGACCCGGGCTCGATGCGTCCGCTCGCCCCGTTCGACAACAGCGGCGTGTACGTGGCCTCCGGCACCGTCGCCGGCGGCCGGATCGTCGCCTTCGCCAGCGACCCGCAGAAGATGGGCGGCGCGATGGGGTCGGAGGGCTGCCGGCACATCGTCGACGCCATCGACACCGCGGTCCGCGAGCGCGTCCCGGTGGTCGGGCTCTGGCACTCCGGCGGCGCCCGGCTGGCCGAGGGCGTCGAGGCGCTGGACGCGGTCGGGCAGGTCTTCGCCGCGATGGTGCGGGCCTCCGGCCGGGTGCCGCAGCTCTCGATCGTGCTCGGCCCGGCCGCCGGCGGCGCCGCGTACGGTCCGGCGCTGACCGACATCGTCGTGATGGGCCCGGGCGGGCGGGTGTTCGTCACCGGCCCGGACGTGGTCCGCTCGGTCACCGGCGAGGACGTCGACATGGAGCGGCTCGGCGGCCCGGACACGCACGGCCGCCGGTCCGGGGTCGTGCACGTGGTCGCGTCCTCGGACGAGGCCGCGCTGGAGAAGGGCCGGGCGCTGGCCGAGCTGCTGGCCCGGCCCGGCCGGGTCGACGCCACCGACATCCCGGACAGCGACCTCGGCAAGCTGCTGCCGGACAACCCGAAGCGCGCGTACGACGTCCACCCGCTGATCACCGGGCTGCTGGACGAGGGCACCGAGATCGTCGAGCTGCACGCCAAGTGGGCGCCGAACGTGGTCACCTCGCTGGGCCGCTTCGGCGGCCGGACGGTCGGCGTGGTCGCCAACAACCCGCTGCGGCTGGGTGGCTGCCTGGACTCGACCTCGGCCGAGAAGGCGGCGCGGTTCGTGCGGATGTGCGACGCGTTCGGGGTGCCGCTGCTGGTGATCGTGGACGTGCCGGGGTACCTGCCCGGTGTCGGCCAGGAGTGGGACGGCGTGGTCCGGCGCGGGGCCAAGCTGCTGCACGCGTTCGCCGAGGCGGTCGTGCCGCGGGTGACGCTGATCACCCGCAAGTCGTACGGGGGCGCGTACATCGCGATGAACTCCCGGTCCCTCGGCGCCACCGCGGTCTACGCCTGGCCGGACGCGCAGGTCGCGGTCATGGGCGCCTCCGCGGCGGTCGGCATCCTGCACCGGCGCAAGCTCGCCGCCGCGCCACCCGGGGAGCGCGAGGCCCTGCACGCGCAGCTCGCGGCCGAGCACGAGAAGGGCGCCGGCGGGGTCGGCCGGGCGCTGGAGATCGGCGCGGTCGACCGCGTGATCGTGCCGAGCGAGACCCGGCGGGTGCTGGCCGAGGCCCTCGCCGTCGCCCCGCCCGGGCGCGGCGCCCACGGCAACATCCCCCTCTAGAACGCACGCCGACAAGGGCCGGACCCTCGACGACGAGGACCGGCCCTTGTCGGTGCTCAGGATCTGCTCACACCACCTGATGCAACCAGGTGATGGGAGCGCCGTCGCCGGCGTGGCGGTACGGCTCCAGCTCGGAGTCCCAGGCGGCGCCGAGCAGGTTGTCCAGCGTGTGGGCGTAGTCCTCGGCCGTCCGGGCCGTCGCGACCAGGGCCCGCAGCTGCTCCTCCCCCACCACGATGTCGCCGTTCGCGCCGGTGGAGGTGCGGTAGACGCCGCGGCCGGGGACGTAGGAGATCCGCTCCCCGTCGTACCCCTCGGCCGGGTCCTCGGTCACCTCGAACCGCACCATCGACCAGGACCGCAGCGCCGCCGCGATCTTGCTCGCGGTGCCCGGCTTGCCGGTGTACGCGCTCTCGGCCCGCAGCTGGCCCGGTGCGGCGGGCTGCGCGGTCCACGACAAAGTCACCCGGGTGCCGAGCACTCCGGAGATGGCCCACTCAGCGTGCGGCACCACGGCAGGTGGGCACGAGTGGACGTAGACAACGCCACGGGTCGGCACAAGGAACCTCCGGTCGGACGAGGTGCGCCTTCCCCAGCGGCCTGCGTCGTATCGGACGTCCTTCTGCGCGGATCATTGTGCCTGGCGATCACCCGGACACGCCAGCGGGACACGCCCGCACGATCATGCGGTTGCGCGCCGGGGCGTGTCCTGCGGCCCGGGACGGCCCGCCGCGTGCTCAGCTCCGGCGGGGCGAGACCGTCCGGTAGCGCCGGTGGGTCCGGATCCGGGCCGCCGCCTGCGCTCCCCGGCACTGCGGGCAGTCCGGGTGCCAGGTCCCCGGCCCGGCGTGCCGCCGCGGGTCCAGCACCGGCTCGACGATCGTGGCCAGGTCGTCCAGCTCGGCCCAGAGCAGCCCGTCGGCCTGGATGACCACCCCGTGCTCGCGGCCGTGCTCGTCGTCGGCGACCAGCGCCCGCGCCCCGTACAGCGCGGCGAGGATGTCGTCCCGGACGTGCGGGAGCTCCCGCAGCCGCGGGATCTCGGCCTCGATGGCCCGCCGGGCCGCGGACAGCCGCGGCAGCGCGGGCTCGCGCACGATCGGGATGAAGGGCTGGTCGGTCACGCGTCCCCCGGACTGGATTTTCGACGCTCGACCCGAACACATGTTCGCACGACATCACCGAACGCGACCAGTGCAACGGAGCGTCAGAACGTCCAGCGGGTCGGCGAGCCGGCGAAGTCGTCGTGCCGCAGCCCGTACGCGCGCCCGGGAGTGACCAGGTAGAAGCCGCTGGGCCCCTGTTCGGGCACCCGGTACGACCCCGGGTACTTGGCGTTGAGCGCGGCCACCGCCGCCGTGAGGTCCTCGGTCCCGGACAGCTCGGCCGCGGTGCCGGAGACGACGATCGGGTCGTTGGCGTCCTCGGTCGAGACCGACACCCGGGGGTCCCGGGCGATGTTGCGGGCCTTGGCCGAGGTCGAGGCGCAGCTGAACAGCACACCCCCGGCGTGCCAGGTCCCCCAGACCGCGGACTGCTGCGGCCGGCCGTCCGGGAAGAGCGTCACCACCCAGAGGTTGCGGGCGGCCGTCAGCTGCTGCTCGGCCCAGGACCAGGGCAGCAGCCCGGTCCCCTCCTCCGGCGGGAGCGTGCCGTACCCGGGCATGTGCGGGCGCTCGGCCCGCGGCGTCGCTGCGGTCATGCCGGCACTGTCCCAGCCGGCACCGACAGAAGCCTCAGTCGCGGAGGAGGGCGCCAGCAGCGCCCGAGCGGAGCGACGGTGCGGCTAGTCGTCGCCGTCGGGCACGACGATCGACAGGAGCCAGCTGACGATGCTGACGACGATCGCGCCCCAGAACCCGGCCCAGAACCCGTCCACCTCGAACGGCGCCCCGGCCGCGTTGCTCACCGCCGCCACCAGCCAGAACAGCAGCCCGTTGATGACCAGCGCGAACAGCCCGAGCGTGAGGATGACCAGCGGCAGCGACAGCAGCTTGACCACCGGCTTGATCGTCGCGTTGACCAGGCCGAGGATCGCGCCGATCACCACCAGCGTGAGCACCTTCTTGCCGGTGTCGTCCGTCGTCACGTTCACCCCGCCGACCAGCAGCGTCGCAACCCAGACGGCGACCGCGTTGAGCACGATCCTGATGAGGATTCCCACGGCGCACATCCTGGCGTACGGGTCGTACGGCTGATCACGCACCCTGGCCCACGGGAAGGCAAAGTCGAGCATGACCGTCCCCATGACGACGGCGCAGGACCGGGCCGCCGTGCTGTCGCAGCGGGCTGGTCGGGCAGATCGTGGAGGCGGCGCACTGGCTCGGCCACGAGCTGGGCCGGTACACGGCGCTCCGGGACGCCCGGCCACCGCGACCGAGCTGGCCGAGGCGTCCCGGACCGGGACGGGGGACGTACACGCTGCCGGCCGCGCACGCCGAGGTGCTGCTGGACCAGGACAGCCCGCTCCACACCGAGCCGCTGGCCCGCCCGGCCACCCTGGACGAGTACGCGCGGGCCGCCGGGTTCGCCGGGGCCCGGCCCGAGGACGTCACCGACGCCGGCTCCTGGCGCTTCTACCGGCTCCCCGCGGACGCCTCTCAGACCCGCCGGACCCACCGGAAGCAGAACCAGGTCAACAGCCCGGACAGCGCCAGGAACACCCCGGTCTCGGCCCACTGCAGGGTCCAGAACCGGTCGGCCGGCTGGTAGACGAGCTTCTGCTTGTAGCCGGCCGCAGCGAGCTGGGTCAGGCAGGTGTCCAGCCGCGGCTTCGCCCGGGTCTCCGCCTCGTCCGGCCGGGGCGGTCCTGGCACGCACTCGGTGAAGGACGCCGGCACCGGGACGACCCGGCCGCCGCCGTCCACGGTCCGGTCGGACAGCACCCAGTCGCCGGCGTTGACGCGCTGCACCTCGAGGGTCGGCACCGGGTCCGAGTCGTGGAACCCGATGCCGGCGATCGTGGACTCACTGATCGTGACGAACTGAGTCGTCGGCGGCAGAAGGTGCGGCCGGACCCAGAGCGGCATCGCGATCTGCACGAAGGTGAACACCGCCAGCGTCACCGCGATCGCCGCCACCGACCGGCGCAGCACCAGCCCGACGGCGACGCCGAGCGCGAGGGCGAACACCGCGTACGCGACCGGGGTGATACCGCGCATCGCGAACGAGACCGGGGTGAGCCGGGCCGGCAGCGAGCCCCGGGCCGCCCCGCTCGACCCGTCCAGCGGGGCGGCCCACCAGGTCACGGCCAGGCTCAGCGCCCCGACCGCGGCCGCCACGGCCAGCGCGGCCAGACCGAGCTTCGTCGCCAGCCAGCGGGTCCGGGTGACGCTCTGGCTCCAGACCAGCCGATGGGTGCCGGCCTCCAGCTCCCGGGCCACCATCGGCGCGCCCAGGAACGCCCCGACCAGCGCCGGGACCAGCGCCATCACGATCAGCCCGGTGAAGTAGAGCCGCCGGTCGCCGGGGGTGAGCAGGTCGAAGACGTTCGTGCCGGTGCGGGGCAGCCGCGAGCCGGTGATCATGACCACGAGCACGCAGGCGGCGACGGCCGCGTACAGCGTCGTGGCCTGGACGCGGAACTGCCGCCAGGTCAGCCAGGTCATCGCAGTACCTCCAGGACCGGCCGGGCGGGCTCGCCCGGGCTCATGTACGCCAGCACCAGGTCCTCCAGGCTCAGCGCCCCGACCGTCCAGGCCGGGTCGAGCACCGGCTCGGCGGTACGGACCACGAACGTGCTCTGCACGTCGGTGTGGCTCTGCGAGACCACCCGCTGGTCCGCTGGCAGCGCGGCCGGGTCGCGGCGCGGTCCGGTGAGCCGGTGGTGGGTGCCGAGCAGCGTCTCGACCTCGCCGTCTACCCGTACGGTCGAGTCGACCAGCACCAGCAGGTGGTCGCAGACCCGCTCCAGATCGGCCACCAGGTGCGAGGACAGCAGGACGCTGAACCCGTGCTCGGCGACCGCCTCCATCAGCGCTTGCAGGAACTCCCGGCGGGCCAGCGGGTCGAGGCTGGCCACCGGCTCGTCCAGGATCAGCAGCTCCGGCCGCTTGGCCAGGCCCATGGTCAGCGCGAGCTGGGCCCGCTGCCCGCCGGACAGCCGGCCCGCCTTCTGGGCCGGGTCCAGCCCGAGCCGCTCGACCCGGGACCGGGCCAGCGTCGCGTCCCAGCCCGGGTTGAGCCGGGCGCCGAGCCGCAGGTGGTCGCGGACGCTGAGCCCGGAGTACGTCGGGGTGTCCTGGGCGACGTACCCGACCTTGGCCAGCTGGGCCGGACCGCCGGCCGGCCGGCCGCCGCAGACCTCGATGGTCCCGGTGGTCGGGGCGAGCTGGCCGGCGGCCAGGTTGAGCAGGGTGGACTTGCCGGCGCCGTTCGGGCCGACGAGTCCGGTGACGTGCCCGGCCGGGACGTCGAGGGTGCAGTCGGTCAGGGCCCAGCGGCGCCCGTAGCGCTTGCCGAGTCCGCGCGCGCTCACGACGGCGGTCACGCTATGTCCTGCGCGCCGGCGGCCCGAAAGGTGCTCGCGAACAGCGCCTCGATGCTCTCCTCGTCCAGCCCGGCCAGCCGGGCCTTGGCCAGCCAGCGGGCCAGCTCCCGGCGCAGCGGCGCGTGCATGGCCAGCGAGTCGTCGGTCAGGGTCCGGGCCACGAACGTGCCCACCCCCTGCCGGGCCACGACCAGCCCGTCCCGCTCCAGCTCCCGGTACGCCTTGAGCACCGTGTTGGGGTTGATCGCCAGGAGGGCGACCACGTCCTTCGCGGTCGGCAGCCGGTCGCCCTCGTGCAGCAGGCCCAGCCGCATCGCCTGCCGGACCTGCTGGACCAGCTGCAGGTACGGGGAGACCCCCGACCGGCTGTCCAGGGAGAACTCGATCACGACAGAACTCCAATCCACTAGATGACTAGTAGACTAGAGGACCGTGTCAACTATCCCTTCTCGCCGCCGGCGGTCAGCCCCTCCACCAGCCGTCGCTCGGCGATGAAGAACAGGATCACGATGGGCACGGTCAGCACGACCGACCCGGCCATCAGCACCGTGCTCGGCACCTCGATCGAGCCCGAGAGCCGGGACAGCCCCAGCGACACCGTCCACCGGTCCGGCCGCTCCAGCAGGAACAGCAGCGCGAACAGGAACTCGTTCCAGGCGATCATGAAGACGTACAGGGCGGTGGCGGTGACCGACGGGATCGCCAGCGGCAGGCTGATCCGGCGCAGCACGCCGAGGTGGGTCAGCCCGTCGATGAGGCCGGCCTCCTCCAGGCTCTCCGGGATCGTCTCGAAGTAGTTGCGCAGCATGAAGATCGCCACCGGCACGGTCTGGGCCACGTACACCAGCGCCAGGCCGAACAGGCTGCCGCGCAGGCCGATCCGGGTGAACAGGACGAACAGCGGGATCGCCAGCACCATCGGCGGGAACAGATAGACGATCAGGAACAGCCCGCTGACCAGCCTGCGGCCGCCGAAGCGCAGCCGGCTCACCGCGTACGCGCCGGGGATGGCGGCCAGCAGCGTCACCGCCGTGGTCACCACCGAGACGATCGCCGAGTTGCGCAGGAAGACCAGGAAGCCCTGGCCGCCCTCGTCCCCGGACCGGAACACCGCCCGGTACGACCCGGCGGTCAGTTCCGAGAACGACACCCAGATCCGGCCCGGATCCAGCAGCACCTGCTGGATCGGCCGCAGCGAGAGCACGACCATGTACCAGAACGGCAGGACCGTGATCAGCACCAGGAAGACGATCGTGAGGACCCGGACCGTCCCCCAGACCTTCTCCTCGGTGCCGCGCGGCCGCCGGGACCGGGTGGCGGTAGGAGTGGAGGTGGCGGTCGCGGTCATCCCGACCGCTCCGCCCGGGACGACGCCCGCAGGTAGACCACCACGAGCAGGACCAGGATCACCGCGAGCACGACGGCCTGGGCCGCGGCCAGCCCGACGTCCTTGCGGGCGGTGAGGAAGTCGTACACCCGGACGCTCACCACCTCGGTTCCCGCGCCGCCGCCGGTGAGCAGGTAGACGTCGTCGAACTTGTTGAACGTGAAGATGAACCGCAGCACGGCCAGCACCGCGACCACCGGCAGCAGCTGCGGCCAGACGATGTGCCGGAACCGCTGCCAGATCGAGGCCCCGTCGACCCGGGCGGCCTCGTCCAGGTCGCCCGGGATGGCCTGCATCCGGGCGACCAGGAACAGGAACGCGAACGGGAAGTAGCGCCAGGTCTCGAACGCGATCACCACCAGCAGCGCGGTCGGCACCGGCACCCCGAGCAGGTGGCCCTGCGGGGTGGACAGGAACGGGATCGCCTCGTCCCAGCCCAGGAACCGGGTCCCCCAGGCGTTGACGATCCCGGCCTGCGGGTCGAGCGCGACCGTCCAGACGAACGTCGCCGCCACCACCGGGGTGATGTACGGCAGCAGCATCACCGCCCGGACCGCGCCGCGACCGCGGAACGGCCGGCGCAACGCCAGCGCGGCCACCAGCCCGAGCCCGATCGAGCCGATCGTGCCGCCGGCGGTGTAGACGAACGTCGTCCAGAGCGTCGAGTAGAACCCGTCGGACTGCAGCACCCGCTGGAAGTTGTCCAGGTTGTAGCCACCGACGAGACCGACCCGTCGGATGTTGAGCAGCCGGGCCCGCTGGAAGGACAGCGAGACCGCCCACACGATCGGCAGCACGACCACGACGAACACGATGAGCACGGTCGGCGACAGCAGCAGCCGGCCGGTCCGGGCCTCCTGCCGGCGCAGTGCCGACAGCCGCCGGCGCGGGGGCGGCGGCGGCGGCTCCGGCGCCGGCGGGGTCCGCTCCTCCAGCGCGGTCACCTAGTTGGTGCCCTTCTGCAGGTCCTCCACGGCCTTCTGGGCACCGTCCGCCGCCCCGGCCGCGTCACCCTTGCCGTTGATCAGGTCGGACAGCGCCTTCGGCACCGGCAGCGGGCCCTGCATGGCCCCGACCAGCGCGCCCTGCCCCTCGGACAGGCCCCACCGGCTGAACGTCTCCGGCGCGGTCTGGATCTTCTGCAGCACGTCCGGGTCGTAGTAGTCCGAGAGCGGGGCCTTGGTGTCCACCCCGGCCTTGAGCTTCTGCCAGGCCTTCAGGTAGGAGGTGTCCCCGGCCTTGGTGCCCTGCCGGGTCGGGACCTTGCCCTCGGGCGCGATGGCCAGCCAGTCCTCGTACTTGTCCGACATCATGAACTGGACGAACTTGGCCGCCTGGTCCTTCGGCGCGGTGTTCGTCACCGCCCAGGACACGACCTCGCCGAAGCTGGAGGCCTGGCTGCCGTCCGGGCCCTTGATCGAGGTGACCACGCCGCTGTTCTGGGCCAGGAAGCTCGGCACGCTCGTGCACTCCGGACAGCTGGGCAGCGCGTCCTTGCGCAGCCCGGCCATCTCGTCGAGCAGGAAGGAGGACCAGATGACCATCGCCGACTTCCCGGCGAAGTACGTCGCCCGGGTCGAGTCGTCGGTCTGGTTGCCCTTGACCGAGTAGTCCTTGGCCAGCCGGCTGTAGAAGTCGAAGGCCCGGACGCAGGCCGGCGAGTTCAGGGTCACCTTGGCGTCCTTGTCGACCAGCTCGCAGCCGTTGGCCTCGGCGAGGTACTCGAAGGTCTGCTCGGTGAAGCCTGCTCCGGGCGCGGTCGCCAGCGCGATGCCGGCCACGCCGTTCTGCCCGTCGAGCGTCTTCGCGGCCTTCTCGATCGCGTCGTACGTCGTCGGCGCGTCCAGCCCGGCCTTGTCGAAGAGGTCGCGGCGGTAGACCAGCAGCTGGGCCCAGCCGTCGCTCGGCACGCCGAGCTGCTTGTCGCCGTCGCGGGTCAGCTCCAGGCTGCGCGGCGCGAACGTGTCCGGGCCGAGCGTGTCGACGATCTTCTTCATCGTGCCGGTGTCGAGCAGGTCACCGGACTCCAGCGTCCGCAGCGGCGAGAGCGGCAGCGCGGCGATCACGTCGGGCAGCGTGTTCGCGGCCGCGTTGGCGGCGATCGTCTGGTCGAACTGGTCCTCGGCCACCGCGACGACGTTGACCTTGATGCCGGTCTGCTGGGTGAACTCCGCGGCCATCTTCTTCTGCGCGGTGACGCGATCGGCCACGTCCTCGATGGTCCAGACGGTCAGTGAGTTGTCGTCCCCGCCGCCGCCCGAGCTGTCACCGCCGCCACCGCATCCGGCCACCACGAGCGTGACCACAGCCAGGAGGGTCGCTGTGCGTGTTCCGGGGCCCATGTGAATCCCTCACTTCGCACGTGCGCCGGGGCGTGTCGGCTCAGCCCGGCAAGTCGCGCTTTGGGCACATCTCACGGGAAGGGTGGATTTCCCACAAGTCACGATCCGGTTGCAGGGGCTCTTGTCATCCGGCGGAGCAGGCCGATTCAATCTGCCCACCCGCGCAACCCTCACGTGGCCGCGGCGACGGGACCGGCACCGAGGCCGGTACGGGGGACGGCCGCGTGGCAGGAGAGTGGCCATGACAGTCAGGCGCATGACGGCCCGGCGAACCACCCTGGTGGCCGCGGTCGCGCTCGTGCTGAGCTCGCTCGCCGGCGGCGGTGCCGTCCGGGCGGCGGACCAGTCGAGCGACGAGGCGGCGCTCGCCGCGGCCCGGCAGCAGTCCGGCGACAGCAACGGCATCGAACGCAAGATCACCGCGCTGATCGCGCAGATGACCGTGAAGGAGAAGCTGCAGCAGGTCCAGTTGCTCTCCGACGGCCAGATCACCGACGCCGACGCGGCGGCGGGGGTGGGCGGCGTCTTCAGCCTCACCGACCCGGTCAAGATCAACCACTTCCAGCACGTCGCGGTCGACCAGTCCCGGCTGCACATCCCGATCCTGTTCGCCTACGACACGATCCACGGCTACCGGACGATCTTCCCGGCCCCGCTCGGCGCGGCCAGCGCGTTCGACCCCGCGGTCGCGCAGGCCGACGCCACCGTCGGCGCCCGCGAGACCGCCACCGTCGGGATCAAGCAGGTCTACTCGCCGATGGTCGACGTCTCGCACGAGCCCCGCTGGGGCCGGATCTCCGAGGGCAACGGCGAGGACCCCTACCTAGGCTCCGTGTACGCGGCGGCCCGGGTCAAGGGCGACCAGGGCAGCTCGTACGCGGCCCCGGACAAGGTCGCGGCCAGCGTCAAGCACCTGGTCGCGTACGGCCAGCCCGAGGGCGGCCGGGACTACAACACCACCGACATGTCCGAGAGCCGGCTGCGCAACATCTACCTGCCGCCGTTCAAGGCCGCGATCGACGCGGGCGCGGACACCGTGATGTGCTCGTTCAACGCGATCAACGGCGTACCGGGGTGCGCGAACTCGCACACCGAGAACGACATCGTCAAGGGCGAGTGGGGCTTCGACGGCTTCATCGAGTCCGACTTCACCGCGGTCGACGAGACCCGGGCCTGCCCGCCGGTGAACCCGGCGACCGGGCCGTGCGGGCACGGCGTCGCCGCCGACGGCGCCCAGGCCGGGGCGATGGCGCTGAATGCCGGCACCGACCAGGAGATGGTCTCCACCGAGATCCGCGACCACGGCCAGCAGCTGCTCGCCTCCGGCGACATCTCGATCCAGCGCCTGAACGACGCGGTCCGCCGCATCCTGCGGGTCAAGTTCCGCGCCGGGCTGTTCGACCACCCGTTCGTCGACGTGGCCAAGGCCCAGAACCCGGCGTCCTTCGTCACCCCGGCCGACCGGGCCAGCGCCCGCGCCGCCGCCGGCAAGTCGATGGTGCTGCTGAAGAACCAGGGCAACGTGCTGCCGCTGAACCCGGCCAAGAAGACCGCGGTCATCGGCCCGCTCGGCGACGACCAGCACGACATGCTCGGCCCGTGGTGGGGCCAGGGCCAGGACGCCGACGCGGTCACCCTGCTCACCGGCATCAAGGCGCAGGCCCCGAACACCACGTTCACCCCGGGCTGCACGCTGAAGAACGTCGAGCCGCCGGACGCCCGGGACGACGACGCCTGCAGCGCGCTGGACGTCCCGGCGGTACAGGCCGCGGCCCGCGGCGCCGACCAGATCGTGCTCGCTCTCGGCGAGACCCGCGAGATGAGCGGCGAGGCGGCGGCCCGGACGACCATCGACCTGCCCGGCCAGGAGCAGGCGCTGATCGACGCGGTCAAGGCCACCGGCAAGCCGTTCGTGGTGGTGCTGTTCAACGGGCGGCCGCTGACGCTCTCGCCGGTGGACGCGGCCTCGCCGGCCATCCTCGAGGCCTGGTTCCCGGGCACCGAGGCCGGCAACGCGACCGCGGACGTGCTGTTCGGTCGCGTGAACCCGGGCGGCAAGCTGCCGGTCTCGTTCCCGCGGGTGCTCGGCCAGGTGCCGATCTACTACAACCACGAGCCGACCGGCCGGCCCTGCGACGTCACCCAGAAGTTCGACTCGCGCTACCGGGACCTGCCGTTCTGCGACCCGCTGTACTCCTTCGGCTTCGGGCTGAGCTACACCACGTTCTCGATCACCGACCTCCGGCTCGACCGGACCAGGGTGGGGCCGAACGGGTCGGTCTCGGCGTCGGTGAAGGTGACCAACACCGGCACCCGCGCCGGTGACGAGGTCGTCCAGCTCTACCTGCACGACCCGGTCGCGTCGATCTCCCAGCCGGTCCGCCGGCTGCGCGGGTTCGAGCGGGTCACGCTCAAGCCGGGCCAGTCCCGCACGGTCACGTTCAGCGTCGACAAGTCCGACTTCGGGTTCTACGACAACGCGGGCAAGTTCGTCGTCGAGCCCGGGACCATCGAGCTGTACGCCGGCGACTCGTCGACGGCGACCCTGACCAAGTCCTTCACCGTCACCCGCAAGTAGCGCGCCGGGGGGTGGCCCGCACCGGGCCACCCCCCTGCGCTCAGCGCCCGGTCGACCCGGTCTGCCCGGTCGAGCCCGGGCCGGTCCGCTTCTGGGTCACCTGGTTCTTCAGGTCGTTGATCTTGGCCCGCCCCTGCGGGCTCTGCACGTACGCCTTGGCCTGCCCGATCAGCCGCCGGCCCATCGGGCTCGCGGCGAACGCGGCCGCCACCGTGAAGAGGCCCTTCTTGGCCACGGAGTCTCCTATTCCTCGAGGTCCCTGCTACCTACCCGAACGACCGGGACCCACCCAAGGTTTCAGACCAGCGTGGAGAGTTCGGCGGCGCCGGCGGTCAGGGCCCGCACCGCTCCCCCGCGCGTGTTCGGCGTCATCCGCCGGGCCGGCAGCGCCGCGGTCACGCCGTACCGGATGCCGGCCAGCCCCGGCAGCGGCACCGCCACCGAGGTCACCCCGAGCTGGAACTCCTCGTCGCTGACCGCGAAGCCGCGGCGGCGGGCGATCCGCAGCTCCTCCTCCAGCCGGCTGCGGGAGGCGATCGTCCGGGCGGTGAGCTGGTCCAGGCGCTCCTGCGGGTAGAGCGTGCGCAGCTCGTCCGGCTCCAGCTGGCTGAGCATCACCTTGCCCAGCGAGGTGCAGTGCGCGGGCGCGGAGGCCGGCCCGGGCGCGACCTTGACGCTGTGCACGGCCTCGACGAAGACGACGTCCCGGCCGTCCAGCCGGCCGACCTGGATGGTCCCGTCCAGCTCGGCGTGCAGCCGCTCCAGCACCGGCCGCGCCACCCCGGTCAGGTCCTGCTGGCGGTGCGCGGCGACGGACAGCCCGCGCAGCACCGGCCCCGGCTCGTACGCGCGGGTGGCGTCCTGCTGGACGAACCCGCGGTACTGCAGCATCGACAGCAGCCGGTGCGCGGTCGAGGACGCCACCCCCAGGTACGTGCTGGCGTCGGTGAGCCGGATCCGCGGGCTCTCGGCGAACAGCAGCAGCAGCCGCAGGGCGCTGTCGACCGACTCGATCGGGTAGCGCGGAGCAGGCCCGACCGCACACGGCGGACGGGGCGATCCTGCGACCATGAGGGGAGATTACCCGTGCTGAGGAGCAGGTTCTCCTCGACACGACATGCTGTCGCTCTGATCACAGCTGTCCGGACAACTCACCAGTACGAGATGCCTCCGATCGGGGGCACGCACGCTGGCCCGAGCAGCAGAGCTGCGGCTACCCCCGCGACCGGCACAGGCCGCAGCCCGGTGGTGGCGGGCTCAGGCGAGAGCGGCGAGCGCCGGCCGGAGCCGGTCGAGGTGCCGGGTCGCGCGCTGCTCCGCGTCCGGCCGCAGCGCCGCCGCCGTCCGCGCCACCTTGGCCAGCCGCTTGTGCACGGTGTGCAGGGCCAGCCGCCGCTCGTCGACGTCGCCGCCGGTGGTCCGGAACCCGGCCACGACCGCGGACTCCAGCTCCGCCATCGGCCGCTCCCGCTCGGACTCGGTCTCCAGCTCGACCAGGAAGGTGGCCAGGTCCAGCTCGGGCTCGCCCAGCGCGTACCGGTCGAAATCGACGAGACCGAGGCGGCCGTCGTCGACCAGCCACTGGTACATGTGCGGCGCGCCGTGCACCGGCACCAGCGGCCGGTCCGCCAGCTCGCCGTGCGCCCGGGCCAGCACCCGGCCGGCCTCGTCCAGCCGCTCGGCCAGCGCCGGCGCGACCGCCGCGGTCCGGGCCAGCGCCCGCCCGGTCCGGGCCAGCTGGTCCTCGGGTCCGCAGGTGACGACCGGGGACAGCGGCGCCACCGCCAGCTCGCCGAGCGCGCCGCCGATCCGGTGCGCGACCTCGGCCCCGTCCGGGCCGAGCAGGTCGGACGCGATCGGGCCGCCGGGAACCACGCCGTACCAGCTGGAGCGGGTGGCCGGGTGCCAGCCGCCGGGCTCGGCCACCGCGACCGACAGCGCCCCGTCCCGGGTCGCGGCCCAGAGCTCGCGGGCGTCGCGCTGGTCGTCGGTCCCCTCGGACATGACCTTGACGAAGCGGACCCCGTCCTCGGTCCGGCCCCGGACCGTGCACCGGTTGCCGGGGCGGTAGCGGACCACGGCCGGCTCGTCGAGCGCGGTCAGCACGTCCGGCAGCCCGGGCAGGGCCGGATCGGCCTCGCAGGTGGCGATCTCGATCAGCCCGAGCACACCGGCCGCGGCGGCCGAGGCCGGCGCGTCCGGACCGGGCTCGTGCAGCAGCACCCGGACCGTCGGCCCGCCCGCGGCCTCGTACGCGAGCACGGCCCAGGGCGAGCGCGCCGGCTTGAGCCGGCCGAACACCCGCTGCCAGGCGCCGCCGGCCAGCCCATACTCGGCCGCCCAGGCGTCGAGGTGGGACTCGACCAAGCCGACGGTGGCCAATGCCGTGATCCGGTCAGGCCGAGACCCCGAGGTCATGGGACAACGGTCCCATACCGTTCACCTTCTGTTCACCTCATGAGCCGGTGTCAGCTCACCGCCCACTGCTGGACCAGCATCCGCAGCGCGGTCACCAGCGGCAGCGGCTGGTCGAACATCGGGTGGTGGCCGGCGTCCGGCAGCTCCACGATCGGCACCCGGTGCCCGAGCAGCGCGTCGATCGTGCCGGCCATCTCCGGCGGCACCAACCCGAACTCCGACCGGATGAACGCGGCCCGGCAGCGCAGCGCCGGCAGCAGATCCCGCAGCGGCGGCCGCTCCGCGAACAGGCCCGGGTCGAACTTCCAGGTCCAGCCGCCCTCGACCGGGCGGACCGACTGCTCCGCGATGTGGTCCCGGACGTAGGGCAGCAGGACCTCCTGCGGCGGCAGCGTGGTGAACCGGGCCAGCACCGCCTCCCGGGTCGGGTAGACCGTGGTGCCGCGCCGGCGGCGCCGCAACACCTCCTCCTCCGGCGGCGGCTCGATCAGCGGCGAGTCGATGATCGCGATCCCGTCCAGCTCCGGCCCGTACGAGACCCCGGCGGTGACGGCGACCCAGCCGCCCATGCTGTGCCCGACGACCAGCGGCGGCGTGGCGATCCCGCCGGCCCGGGCCGCGGCCAGCACCTCCTCGGCCCAGCTGTCCATCCCGTACGCGGGGCGCCGGCCGCTGTCGCCGTGACCGGACAGGTCCAGCGCGACGACCCGGTGGGTGCCGGCGAAGAACGGCGCGACGTGGTCCCACCAGCCCGAGTGGGCGGCGCCGCCGTGCACGAACACCAGCCCGGGCCGGTCCTCCCGCCCCCAGCAGCGCAGCCGGATCGGCACGCCGCCGACCGTGGTGTCGCGGTGCTCGGGTTCCTGGGCCAGCGCGGCGCGGAACCACCGCGGGGTCTCCTGCACCGGGCGAGTATCCCTAGATCCGCCGGCCGGTGCCCTCCCAGGCCGCGTCGCGCAGGAGGTACTTCTGGATCTTGCCGGTGGAGGTCTTCGGCAGCTGTCCGAACACGACGGTCTTCGGCGCCTTGAACCGGGCCAGCCGGCCCCGCACGTGCTCGATGATCTCGGCCTCGGTCGCGTCGGCGCCGTCCTGCAGCGTGACGTACGCCGCCGGCACCTCGCCCCAGCGCTCGTCCGGCACCGCGATCACGGCCACCTCCAGCACCGCCGGGTGGTCGGCGATGGCCTGCTCGACCTCGACCGAGGCGATGTTCTCGCCGCCGGAGACGATGACGTCCTTGCTGCGGTCCTTCAGCTCGACGTACCCGTCCGGGTGCAGCACGCCGAGGTCGCCGGTGCGGAACCAGCCGTCCGGCGCGGCCGCGGCGGTCGCCTCCGGGTCCTTGAGGTAGCCGAGCATGACGTTGTTACCGCGCAGCGCGATCTGCCCGACGGTCTGCCCGTCGGCCGGTACGTCGGTCCCGTCGGCCGCGATCACCCGGGCCGTACAGGCGATCATGTTGCCGACGCCCTGCCGGGCCTTGAGGCGGGCCTGCGCATCGGGGTCCAGCTCGTCCCACTCCGGGCGCCAGTCGCAGATCATGGCCGGGCCGAAGGTCTCGGTCAGCCCGTAGAGGTGGGTGACGTCGAAGCCGAGCTCGCCCATCCGGCGCAGGATCGCCGGCGACGGCGGCGCTCCCCCGGTCGCCACCCGCACGGTCCGGTCCAGCGGCGCGGCATCCGGCGCGTACGCGAGCATGGACAGCACGGTCGGCGCCCCGTTCAGGTGGGTGACGCCCTCGTCCCGGATCAGCCGCCAGACCTGCGCCGGATCGACCCGGCGCAGGCAGACGTGCGTCCCGGCCGCGGCGGTCACCGCCCAGGGGAAGCACCAGCCGTTGCAGTGGAACATCGGCAGCGTCCACAGGTGCACCGCCGACGGCGACAGGCCGGTGTGCCCGACCATCGCCAGCGCCTGCAGGTACGCGCCGCGGTGGTGGTACATCACGCCCTTTGGCCGGCCGGTGGTGCCCGAGGTGTAGTTGATCGACAGCAGCGACCGCTCGTCGTCGGTCGTCACCGCGAACGGCTCCGCCCCGGCCAGCAGCGCCTCGTACTCCTCCCCGGCCCGGATCCGCCGGATCGGCAGGCCCTCGGCGGCCACCGCGACCAGCGCGTCGAAGTCCGGGTCGTGGACGAGGACGGACGCCTCGCTGTGCTCGAGGATGTAGCGCACCTCGCCCGCGGACAGCCGGGTGTTCACCGCGACCAGCGGCACCCCCGCCCACGGCACCCCGAAGTTCGCCTCCAGCAGCACGTGCGTGTTCGGCGCCAGCACCGCGACCGGCCTGCCGCCCGCCAGCGGGGCCAGCGCCCCGGCCAGCCGCCGGCAGCGCTCGCGCAACTCCCGGTACGTCCACCGCTCGTCGCCGTCGATCACCGCCACCCGGTCGCCGTGCGCGGCGGCGGCCCGGTCCAGGAAGGACACCGGCGTCAGCGGTTCGTACGAGAGCTCGGTCACGCTGCGACGGTAACTCAGCCGGCGAAGTGCTCGACTCCGTCCACTGTGGACCGGCGCAGCCGGCCCTGGGCGACCAGCACGAGCAGGTGCGCGGCGGTCTCGCAGACCGCGAGCATCTGGTTGCCCGCGTCCAGCTCGGCGAAGGACCGGTTGCGCCGGGTCCAGCCCAGCGCCTGCGCGCCCTCGTACGGGGTGGCCGCGCCGGCCCGCACCGCGGCCAGCGAGGCCGCCAGCCGGTCCTCGTGGTGGGCCAGCAGCTCGTCCACCCGCTCGTGCACGGACTCGGTGACCGGCCCGTGCGCGGGCAGCAGCCGCAGGTCCGGCATGGCCCGTACGGCGGCCAGCGAGCGCAGGTAGTCCGTCAGCGGCGAGTCCCCGACCTTGGCCTCGAACCCGATCGAGGGGGTGATGTGCGGCAGCACGTGGTCGCCGGCGAACAGCAGCCCGGCCGCGAGGTCGGCGAACACGAGGTGGCCCTGGGTGTGCCCGGGCGTGTGCACGGCCCGCAGCGCCCGGTCGCCCAGCGGCAGGTCCTGCCCGTCGGTCAGCCAGTCGTCCGGCGGCTCCCAGAACGTGGGATCGATCTTGCCGCCCCAGCCGTTCGCGGCCAGCTCCGGCAGGATCGCGCTCGCGCCGTACCGGGTCAGCAGGTCGACCTGGGCCTGGCCCTCCGGCCGGTCGCCGTTGAGCTCCTCGATCGAGCCGCGCTCGCCGATGCCGAGGCTGATCCGGGTGCCGAACTCCCGCCGTACGGTGACGGCCTGGGTGTAGTGGTCCCGGTGCACGTGCGTGACCAGGAACCGGTCCACGTCGGCCAGCCCGAGGTCGATCCGCTTCAGCGACTGCTCCAGCTGGACCCGGGACTCCTCGATGGCCCAGCCGGCGTCGATCATCGTGACGGACGAGCCGTGCGTCACCGCGTAGACGTTGACCGCGCGCAGGCCGTCCATCGGCAGCGGCAGCGGGATGCGGTAGATCCCCGCCGCGACCTCGTGCGCGCCGGGCTCCTGCCAGTCGGTCACGATCAGCTCCGTCCGGTCCGGTGACTCCGCCTCGGATACTCCCCCACCGGGACCGGCCCGGACGGCGTCACCACGGTGAGGCGCACCACTGCCCGCCGCCCGGGGCGCGCTCAGGCCCGCAGCTGCCGCTCGGCCGGGACGCCGGTGGCGTCGGGCAGCGCCCAGAGCGGGTTGCCGAGCCCGACGATGCGCCCGTCCGCATCCCGGACCACCGCGCGGACGTAGTTGCCCGCCGGCAGGTCCAGCGAGTGCCGCCCGCCGCGCGCCCGGGTCGAGACGATCGCCGGCTCCGGCGCGACCCGGTCGGCCTTGCCGGTGACCACCTCCAGCGTCCCGTCCCGGGGCAGGTCGGTCGCGGTCACCGTGACCGGCACCGCGGCGTCCGCGGACACCGCGACCCCGCCCATCCCGGGCGAGCCGGACGCGGTGATCTCCATCGCCCCGGTCCACCCGTTCGGCTTGTACGCCCAGGCCCGCCCGGCGCGCAGCGCATCCTGCAGGTCCGGCAGCTCGTCCGAGCGGGCCCACAGCCGGGTGATCCAGTTGGACTTGGCGTCGGAGTACCAGTCCGTGCCACTGTGGTCGTCGGTGACGCCGTTCGCGGTGATCAGGACCAGGTTGCGGGCGCAGGCGTCCAGCACGTGCAGCATGGCGTCCACAGTGGACGGTCCAGCGTAGGCGACCTCGACGATGTCGGCGCCGAGCGCCTTGGTCTCCACCATGTGCTTGGCCGTCGCCTCGGCGGTGCCGCCGAGCGGGTGGTTGTAGGAGGCCAGCCCGCCGTAGCGGTGGATCAGCCGGACCATCTGCTCCGCGGCCGGGATCGAGTCGTCCTTGATCGGAGCCTGCTCGCCGTAGTTCGGCATCACCAGCTGGCCGCCGAACCAGTTGAGGTGACGCACCAGCGACACCTCGAGCGCCGCGTACTGCCGGCGGTCGGGGTAGCGGTCGGCGTAGCGGGACATCACGTCGCGCATCAGCGCCAGCGGCCGGGTCCGCCGGCCCCGCTCGATCGTCACCTGCCGGAACTGCGGGCTGGCCGTGCCGACCACGCCGACCCGCAGCCGGTGCAGCGAGTTGTCCTCGGCGATCAGGTCGGGCCAGAGGCCGCCGATGTCGTCGACCGGGTGCAGCTTGACCGTCGACCAGCCCGCCGGGGCCGGGACGTCGACCTGCCCCTGCAGCCCGTCGGCCCGCCAGCCGATCTGGTCGCTCGCCCCGATCCGGTACGTCAGCCGGTACTGCCCGGCCGGCCGGCCGCCGCTGGCCGGGTGGTACGACAGGTCGATCTGCAGCGCCGGGTACCCGTCCGGACCGACGACCCCCGGCCGGACCTCGACCTCCAGCGTGGTGTCGGCCAGCGACGCGCTGTACGTCGAGTTCCAGGCGGTCGCGTCGTACCAGAGCGCGCCGCTGCCCGCGGCCCGCAGCTGGGCGGCGCCGTCGGCGAAGGTGACCGCCCCGGCGGAATTGCCCTCGTACCGCTGCTGCCAGACGCAGCGCACGCCGTGCTCGGCGTCCTGCGAGCCGGCCAGCCCGAGCCGCCTGCGGTAGCCCTGGGCCGAGATCCGGAAGTCGTGGTCGGTCCAGAACAGCACGTCCACGCCGAGCCGCTCGGCCTGGGCCAGGTGCGCGGCCATGCTCGCGGTGCCCTCGCTGAACGAGCTGTGCAGGTGCATCGCCACCGATACCGGGTCCGTCCGCCGGGAGGCCGGGCTCGCCGGGGCGGTCGGGGACGTGCAGGAGGCCAGCAGCGGTACGCCGAGACCGGCCACGCCCGCAGCCCGCAACAGCGTCCGCCGGGACAGCACACGCTCCATTGCGTCGCGCCTCCACCCGGACCGGACGTTCGCGGCCAGCCTAGAGCGTGCGGCTGTCCCGCGGGTCCCTGGTTCGGGTGGATTCCGGCGGTTCGGTCAGCCGGGCAGGTGCAGGACGGCCGCACCCGCGAACCGGCCGTGCGCGAGGTCGGCCAGGGCGTCGTCGGCCCGCTCGAACGCGTACGGGTGGGTGGTGGAGACGAGCCCGTGCCGGGCCGCGAGCCGGAGGAACTCCTCCCCGTCGGCCCGGGTGTTCGCGGTGACGCTGCGCAGCCGCCGCTCCTGGAACAGCTCCCGGTCGTAGTTCAGCACCGGCACGTCGGAGAGGTGGATGCCGGCCACGGCGAGCGTGCCGCCGCGGTCCAGCGCCCGCAGCGCGACCGGGACGAGCTCGCCGGCCGGGGCGAAGGTGACCGCGCCGTCCAGCGGCTCGGGCAGCGGGTCGGCCGAGTCGCCGGCCGAGTCCGCGCCGAGCTCCAGCGCGAGCGCGCGGTTGGCCTCGCCCCGGGTCCGCACGTGCACCCGCATCCCCTCGTGCAGCGCGAGCTGGGCCGCGAGGTGGGCCGAGCCGCCGAAGCCGTAGATGCCCAGGGCACCGCCGGGCCGGACCGCGGCCGCCCGCAGCGCCCGGTAGCCGATGATGCCGGCGCACAGCAGCGGCGCCGCCTGCTCGTCGGAGACGGTGTCGGGCAGCGCGTACGCGTACTCCTCCCGGACCAGGCAGGCCTCGGCGTACCCGCCGGGGACGTCCCAGCCGGTGAACGCCGGCTCCAGGCAGAGGTTCTCCTGCCCGCGGCGGCAGAACCGGCAGCGGCCGTCGGTGCCGCCGAGCCAGGGCACCCCGATCCGCTGCCCGGCTGCGAACCGGACCGCGCCCGGGCCGAGCGCGTCGACCACACCGACGACCTCGTGGCCGGGCGTCTGGGCCGGGTGCTTCGGCGGCAGGTCGCCCTCGGCCAGGTGCAGGTCGGTCCGGCAGACGCCGCAGGTGCTGACCCGGACCCGGACCTGGCCCGGTCCCGGCTCGGGCTCGTCCCGCTCGACCAGCTCCAGCGGGCCGCCGTCGACCGGCCCCGGCTCCCGCACCACCCACGCCCGCATCCCTGCTTCCTACCAGGCGAGGTCAGATCCGGCGCAGGGAGCGGTCCAGCAGCGAGGCCGCCAGCAGCAGCCCCGACACGACGAGCGCGAAGACGGCGAGGTGGTGCAGGCCGGCGCTGTCGGCGCCGTGCGGGAACACCGCGGCGTTGGCAGCCGCGGCCACGATCGCGCCGAGGTAGGTGAAGGTCCGCAGCAACCCGGCCGCGGAGCCGATCCGGTCCGGGTCGGCCTGGTGGTAGAGCGCGTTCTGGTTGGCCAGGCTGTTCAGGCCCTGCGGGATGCCGACGATCACCGCGATGAGCACCAGCAGCCAGACCCCGCTGGCCGGGCCGAGCAGCAGCAACAGTCCACACGCGACGAGCTGGGCCGTGCTGCCGGCCACCAGCTTGCCCCGGACCTCCTTGCGCCGCCCGGTCAGCGTGGTCACCACGATCGCGGTGAGGAACATCGGCAACAGCACCAGCCCGGCCTGCGACGGGGACAGCCGGCGGCCGTCCTCCAGCCACTGGGTGAAGCCGTAGAGGAACGCGTACGACACGATGAAGGTGAGCAGGTTCCGCCCGTACGTGGCCAGCAGCGGGCCGTTGCTGCCGAGCACCCGCAGGTCCAGGAACGGCTCCGGCACCCGCAGCTCGCGCAGCCCGAACGCGGCCGCCGCCGCCAGCGTCAGCACCGCCAGCCACCAGCGGTCCGGCCGCAGCTCCATCAGGAACAGCAGCAGCGCGGTCAGCATCCCGGCGAACAGCGCGATCCCCGGTATGTCCACAGTGGACTTCTGCCGTTCGGCCGCGGTGGCCCGGGGCAGCCGCAGCAGGCCGAGCGCGATGCCGGCCAGCGACAGCGGGATGTTGACCGCGAAGATCGTCCGCCAGCCGCCCAGCCCGATGAGCAGCCCGCCGAGCGTCGGCCCGACCACCGCGATGGTCTGGCTGGAGGCGGCGAGCAGGGTGAGGATGCCGCTCGGGCTCTCCATCCCGGTGCGCTCGGACTCGCGCCGGATCAGCGACATCGCGGCCGGGTAGCCGGCGCAGGTGCCGAAGCCGAGCAGCACCCGGGAGGCCACCAGCACGGGCAGGTTCGGGGCGAGCGTGCCGAGCAGGCCGGCGATCCCGGCCAGCGCGGTGCCGATCAGGAACAGCCGGCGCGGACCGTAGGCGTCGACCAGCTTGCCGACGACCGGCTGCCCGGTCGCGGTGGCGAGGTAGAGCGCGGAGACCAGCCAGGCCGTCTCCGCCGGCGGTGCCCCGAACGCGATCCCGATCGGGATCAAGGAGACCGCGATCATCGAGGAGTTGATCGGGTTGAGGATCGCGCCCAGGATCATCGGCGCGATCAGCCGGCGGTCGAACCCGTCGCCCGATCCCCGCACCCGCGCCATCAGTCCGGCCCCCGGCCGGCGCAGCCGTGCCGCGAGCCCGGTGTCCCGACTCCCCAACCCGTCCGCGATCCCGGTGTCCGGACGGTCCGGACGGTCCGGGCCGTCCGGGCCGTCCGCAGGCCCGGTGTCTAGGCGGTGCGCCCCGTCCGCAGGGCCGGCGTCCCGGCTCCGCAGCCCGACCCCCGGCATGGTGTCCGGGCGCCGCGGCCCGTCCTCGACCCCGGTGTCCCGGCGCAGCCGGGCGGCGAGCCCGGTCTCCCGGCTCCCCAGCCGGTCCGCGGGTCCGGTCACGGCTGGGTCAGGCGGTCGAGCAGCGCCAGCGCGTCGACCAGGATGCGCCGCTCGGCGTCGGTGTAGCGGTCCTGCAGGGCCCGGGCCAGCCACTCCTCCCGGGCGGCGCGGGTGCCCTCGACCCGTTCCCGGCCGGCGACCGTGAGCGAGACCAGCTGCCGGCGGCCGTCCCCGGGGTCGGCGTCGCGGCGGATCAACCCGTGCTGGTCGAGCACGGCCAGCGTGGCCGCCATCGACTGCGGCCGGACCCGCTCCAGCGCGGCCAGGTCACTGGCCGACGCGCCGCCGCCCTTCTCCAGCCGGCTGAGCACGGAGACCTGCGACGGGCTCAGGTCGCCGACGTCGGCGACCTCCCGCAACCGCCGCCGCAACCGCCCCACCAGCACCCGCAGGTCCCCCGCGACCCGCACCGCCCCCTCAGAGATCTCCGCCATACGATCAGCCTAGATTGAACAGTTGGGGCTGTCCAGTTCAGACTGAAGACCTGGTCACCGCGCTTCGACGATGCCGAGGCCGGTGGGTGACGGGGTGTGGAGGACCCGGGTGACCGTCAGGCCGGCGGCGTGCTGCTCACCGCGATCCTGCGGGCGAACCCCGCGGTGAGAAGCACCCTCCTGGACCGGTCGGCCGCGATCGCGCAGGCCCGCGCCCGCTTCGACGCGGCCGGCCGGGCCGACCGCGGAGACGGGCGACTTCTTCACCGCGGTCCCGCCCGGCGACGCGTACGTCCTGTGCCGGAGCCTGCACGACCGGAGCGACGCGGAGTCGGTCCGGATCCTGACCGCGTGCCGCGAGGCGATGCCGTCCGGCCGCCCCCGACGTCGACCAGCTCGGCCAGACCACCGATGTCGTACGCGGCCACCACCGACCGGGCCTCGTACTCGGCCCGGTCCGACATCGAGGCGCGAACACCTCGTCGGGTCGGCGTCGGGGTGGGCGAAGAACCGCTGTCCGTACACGTGCTCGAACGCGGTCCCACCGGACCGGACCGCCGCCAGCAGCCCGCCGGCGGCGGCGAAGTAGAGCCCGCCCCGAAGGGCGGCCGCCTCCCGCAGCGACCCCGGTACGCCGGTGCCACCACGCCTGCGGCAGCACTACTGAGCCGGGCGGATCCCGACCCGGGCGGAGATACGGGCGAGCTCGGCGTCCTCGGAGATGCCCTGGAAGTCGTACCTCGGCGTGTACGACGCCTCCAGCGCCGCAACCTCCTCCGCGGTCAGGGAGAGATCCAGCGAGGCGATCGCGTCGGCCAGGTGCGACGCCTGGGACGCGCCCACGATCGGCGCGACCACGACGGGGTTGTGCCGCAGCCAGGCCAGCGCGACCTGGGCCCGGGTGACGCCCCGGTCCGCGGCGACCTTCCCGACGGCCTCGACGATCGCCCGGTCGCTGTCCGGTGATGTGTAGATCAGCCCGGCGAACGGGTCGGTCTCCGAGCGCGCGGTCGCCTCGCCCCAGGGCCGGGTCAGCCGGCCCCGGGCCAGCGGGCTCCACGGGATCGTGCCGACGCCCTCGTCCGCGCACAGCGGCAACATCTCCCGCTCCTCCTCGCGGGCGAGCAGGTTGTAGTGGTCCTGCATCGAGACGAACCGGGCCCAGCCGTGTTCCCGCTGCAGGTGCAGCGCCTTGCTGAACTCCCACGCGTGCATCGAGGACGCGCCCAGGTAGCGCGCCTTGCCCGCCCGGACCACGTCGTCCAGCGCCTGCAGCGTCTCCTCGATCGGGGTGCCGTTGTCCAGCCGGTGGATCTGGTAGAGGTCCACGTAATCGACGCCGAGCCGGCGCAGGCTGTGGTCGATCTCGGTCAGGATCGCCTTGCGGGACAGGCCCTTCCCGTTCGGGCCGGTACGCATCGGGTGCCGCACCTTGGTCGCGATCACGAGGTCGTCGCGGTCGGCGAACTCGGCCAGGGCCCGGCCGAGGATCTCCTCGCTGGAACCCTGCGAGTACATGTTCGCGGTGTCGAAGAAGTTGATCCCGGCCTCGACCGCCTGGCGGATCAGCGGACGGCTCTCCGCCTCGCCCAGCGACCAGACCGGGTGCCCCCGATCCGGCTCCCCGTACGTCATCGCGCCCAGCGCGATGGGGGACACGTCCAGACCGGTCCTGCCCAGCTTCACGTAACGCACGTCGGCTCCCAGGGGCTATGTGGAGAGGTCTCCAGTACGTTCCCCACCGTACCGGAGACCTCTCCAGTACGCTTGTGAGCGACAAGCACGCCCGGAATGGGTAGGCCGTCCGGCATGACGGATCAGCGGACCTATCCCGCCGGTGTCCCCTGCTGGATCGACACCGAGCAGCCCGACACCGACGCGGCCCAGGCCTTCTACGGCGGCCTGTTCGGCTGGGCCTTCACCGACGCGATGCCGCCCGAGGCGCCGGGGACCTACCTCATCGCCACCCTGGAGGGCCGGGACGTGGCCGCCATCGGACCCGGTACGGGCCCGCCGGCCTGGAACACGTACGTCGCCGTGACGGACGCGGACGCGACCGCCACCCGCGCGGCCGAGTGGGGCGGCACGGTGGTGGACCAGCCCGAGGACGCCGGCCCGGGCGGCCGCCGGGCGACCTGCGCCGACCCGCAGGGCGCGGTGTTCCGGCTCTGGCAGCCTCGTCGGCGGCTCGGGGCCCAGCTCGTCAACGCCCCCGGCAGCTGGAACTTCAGCCACCTCGACAGCACCGACCCGGCCGCGGCCGAGGCCTTCTACGGCACGCTGTTCGGCTGGGAGCTCGACCCCGCCGACGAGACGGGCGGGGGCGCGCTCTGGCGGCAGCCCGGCTACGGCGACCACCTGGAGTCCACAGTGGACCCCGAGATCCGGACGCGGCAGGCGAACGCGCCGGCCGGGTTCGCCGACGCGATCGCCTGGCTGTCCCCGGCGACCGAGGGGACCGCGCGCTGGCAGGTCTCCTTCACCGTCGCCGACCGGGACGAGAGCGTGGCCGCGGCCGAGAAGCTCGGCGGCAGCGTGGTCGGCAAGCCCGCCGACGACGCCTGGACCCGGACCGCGGTGCTCCGCGACCCGCAGGGGGCCGGGTTCGTCGTGAGCCAGTTCACCCCGCCGTCGGACTGGTGACCGGGCGCAGCTCGACCAGCCCGACCAGGTTGCCCGCCGGGTCCCGGACGAACGCCTGCCACTCGTCGGTGCCGGCCGGGCCGAGCGTCGGGTCCGCGTGCGAGAAGATCACGTGCGGCTCGGACTCGACCGGGACGCCGGCGGCCCGCAGCCGCGCGACGGTCGCGTCGATGTCGGCGACCGCGTAGTAGTGCAGCGCGCTCGGCGCGGCGGCGTCCAGCAGCAGCCGGACGCCGTCGAGGTCGAAGAACACCAGCCCCGGCGGGTCGTACGTGGCGGTCGGACCGGCCCCGAGGAGGTCGGTGTAGAACGCGGCCGACCGGCCGAGGTCGTCGGCATGCTGAGCGATCTGGACGAGCGACACGGCCACCTCCGGCACCGGGATCGGCGGTCAGCGACCCTACCGCGCCAATTGGCTCGCTCCCGGTCCGGCGCCCCGGGGGCGTCTTCCCTGCGCGCCCCACCCGTGGGCGCCGCGGGTCGCTGGCGGGCGCTGCGGTCCAGACACCGCCGCGCCGCACCTCCGCTCACTGAGTCGTCGGTTCGCTCCCGGTCCGGCGCCCCCGGCGGCGTCTTCCCTGCGCGCCCCACCCGTGGGCGCCGCGGGCGCTGCGGTCCAGACACCGCCGCGCCGCACCTCCGCTCACGGTGCCGGGCGCCGGTACGGCAGGCCGAACGCGAGCACGACCGCGGCCAGCGTGAAGCCGATCGTCCACCAGAACGTCACCTGGTACGCCCCGGCGCCCGGGTGGGCCGCCAGCCGCCCGGCCAGCACCACCGCGAGCACGGCCCCGCCGAAGGACCCGCCGACCTGCTGGGCCGCCCGGGTCAGGATGCTCGCGTCCGCGACCCGGGCCCGGTCCACCCCCTCGTACGCGGTGGCGAAGATCGGCAGCGTCACCGCCCCGAGCCCGGCGCCGCGCACGACCAGCGCCACGACCAGCACCCACTCGCTCGTGGCGGCGCCGGCCAGCGCGAACGGGACCGTCCCCGCGGCCGTCACCAGCAGCCCGGCGACCACGATCCAGCGGGCCCCGATCCGGTCGGTCAGCGAGCCGGCCAGTCCCCGGCTGGCCAGCACGCCCAGCCCCTGCGGGGCCAGCAGCAGCCCGGTCCGCAGCGCGTCGTGCCCGCGGACGTCCTGGAAGTAGAGCGGGATCAGCAGCAGCGCGCCGTAGAGGACGAAACCGGACAGGAACATCAGCCCGGTCGAGGCGCTGAACGACCTGACCCGGAACAGCCGCAGGTCCAGCAGCGGCCGCCGCGCCCGCAGCGCGTAGAGCGTGAACGCGACCAGCAGCGCGATCCCGGCCGCCAGCGGGACGAGCACGGAGGCGGCGCCGAACCCGCCGGTCACGCCGACCCGGGACAGGCCGTAGAGGACCGCGGCGACGCCGGGCGAGAGCAGCGCCAGGCCGATGAGATCCAGCCGGCGGGACCGGTCACCGGCGTCGGCGGGCATGAACCGCCAGGCCAGCAGCAGCCCGGCGACGCAGAACGGGACGTTGACCCAGAAGATCCAGCGCCAGGAGGCGTGCTCGAGGATGAGCCCGCCGAGCATCGGCCCGAGCACCGGCCCGAGCAGCGCCGGCAGCGCGATCACCGCGGTCGCCCGGCCCAGCCCGCGCCCGCCGGCCGCCCGGACCAGCAGGGTCTGCATCACCGGCAGCATCAGGCCGCCGCCAAGGCCCTGCACGACTCGCGCGGCGATGAGGGCGGGTGCGGTCGGCGCCAGGCTGGCGGCGACCGAGCCGGCCAGGAACAGCGCGAGCGCGGCCAGCCAGACCCGCTTGCCGCCGAAGCGGGCCAGCAGCCAGCCGGTGAGCGGGACGGCGATGCCGAGCGCGAGCAGGTAGCCGGTGGTGACCCACTGGATCGTGGCGATCGGCGCGTCGAGGTCGGCCGCGAGCGTCCGCAGCGCCACGCTGACGATCGTGGTGTCGAACACGACCGCGAGGACGCCGGTGAGCACGACCGCCGCGAGCGTGACGAACTCCGGGTCCAGCCGCTGCGGGCCGCCCGCCCGCGGCGCCTCCCCGGTCAGCGTCCCAGCCATACCGCCACCACCTTCCGAGGTTTAAGATGTGCGTACGCATCTTAAGAACGGGGGACGGTCGAGGTCAATAAGAAACGGAAGTACGTCTTATGAGCGAGCGGACGGCGACCCGCCGGCGCGGGGCCGCGCTGGAGGACGCGCTGCTCACCGCGGCCTGGGACGAGCTGACCAGCGCCGGGTTCGGCCGGTTCACGATGGAGGCGGTGGCCGAACGGGCCCGGACCAGCACGCCCGTGCTCTACCGGCGCTGGCCGGACCGGTGGGACCTGGCCGTCGCCGCCGTCCGGCACTACGGCGAGCGCAACCCCGTCGCGATACCGGACACCGGCAGCCTGCGCGGGGACTTGATCGCCTACCTGCGCGAGGCGTCGGTCAAGCGGGCCGAGGTCGCGGCGATGTTCAGCATGCGGATGGCCGAGTTCTTCGACGAGACCCGGTCCACGCCGGCCCAGCTGCGCGAGCAGATCATCGGCGGCCGGACGACGGTGGAGGTCGTCTACGAGCGGGCCGTCGCCCGCGGTGAGATCGACCCGGTCATCCTCACCCCGCGGGTCAAGACGCTCGCCTTCGACCTGCTCCGCAACGAGCTGATGCTCACCCTGCGGCCGGTCGCGGACGAGGTCGTCCTCGAGATCGTCGACGACATCGTCCTCCCCCTCGTCCGCCGCCGCTCCTGACACCGACGGCGGACGCGACTCCCTCAGGCGCGCAGGAGGCGGCCGCCGGCGTCAGGGGCGGCCGGCGGGACCCGACTCTCTCAGGCGCGCAGGAGGCCGCCGCCGCGACGACGAGAGGGTCGGTCTCGGTGCCGGCCGCGACCTCCGCCAGCAGCTGCCGGCGCAGCCGCGGGTCCCAGAACTGCCGGATGTGGCCGGCCACCGCGGCCGCGCCCGCCTCGGCCGGGACGCCCCGGAACTGCGCGGCGATGTCGCCGGCCAGGCGAACCGCCGGCGGGACGGTCGGGTGACTCACGCGCCCGCCACCGGCACCGCGGCGCGTACCGAAGCCGCCTGCTGCCGCGCGGTGACCAGCTCCACCTGCACCGCGGTCACCTTGTACTCGGGGCAGTTCGTGGCCCAGTCCGAGTGCTCGGTGGTGACCACGGTGGCGCCGGTGACCGGGTGGTGGAAGGTCGTGTAGCAGACCCCGACCGGCATCCGCTCGGCGATCACGGCCCGCAGGCCGCGGCGTTGCACGGCCACTGCACCGAGCCGACCTTGTCCAGCAGGTCGAAGGAGACGCCGGCGAACGTCGGCGTGGTCACCGCGATCTCGTCCATGATCTCGCGCGGGTGCTCGTACGTCATCGGGTAGCCCATAGCCTGCGCGACCTCGCAGACGATCTGCCACTCGTGCTTGCCGGTCTTCGGCGCCATCACCGGGCGGACCCGGTTGATCCGCCGCTCGGCGTTGGTGAACGTGCCGTCCTTCTCCAGGAACGAGGTTCCCGGCAGCAGCACG
>DASYKU010000077.1 GCA_035995165.1 Mycobacteriales bacterium | reverse complement strand
CGGCGGCGCCCAGGGTGCGGCGGTCTGCGCGCCCTCCGTCCACGACACGTCGGCCGGCAGGATCAGCGTCGCGACCTGCCCGCCGTCGGCCTGGGCGGCCGCCAGCGCGCGCATCGCGTCGGCCGCGACCCGGCGCGTGGTACCCGAGGTGTGGACCCACCCTGACACCGTGCTGGCCACGGCCGCGATGTCGGACTCCAGCGGCGCGTCGTACCGCGCGTGGTAGGTCGCGTGCGCGCCGACGATGCACAGCAGCGGCGTGTGGGCGCGGCGCGCGTTGTGCAGGTTCGCCAGGCCGTTGCCCAGGCCGGGGCCGAGGTGCAGCAGCACGGCGGCCGGGCGGCCGGCCACCCGCGCGTAACCGTCGGCCGCGCCGGTGGCGACGCCCTCGAACAGCGCCAGCACGCCCCGCATCCGTGGCACCGAGTCCAGCGCGTGCACGAAATGCATCTCCGACGTGCCGGGGTTCATGAAGCAAACCTCCACCCCGGCGTCCACCAGGCTGGTGATCAGTGCCTGCGAACCATTCATCGACCTGCATCTCCCGTCTACCTAGAGCATCTGGTCGATGATGATCCTCGAGCAGAGCAGCGTGACCCGCGACGCCGCCCCACCGGGCCCGTCTCTCGGGCAGCGCGGCCTCACGTCCGCACGTGCCGCGCGGCGCGCTGGACGACGCTCATGGACCGCAAAGGCTCGTTTGTGCCGACGAGCGCATGGTGACGCGAGAGTCATGGTTTGAGTGACTAGCGCGAGTCGGCAGCGGTCGAGGTGTATTGGTCGGGCAGGGATGGCCAGCGCCGCGAGGCCCACTGCGACCAGGTCGCGTGCTCCGGTGGGACGGGTGGAATAGGAGAACCCCGCAGTTCGTCATCGTCCGGCGTCTGGAACTGAGCCCGCCACTGCTCGAGTTCGACGTCGCTCATGTGGAACGTTTGATCGGGCGTGGTTGCGAACCGATTGGTGATTCGCCTGCGTTGCTCCTCCTGGTCGATCGGCAGGTAAACGACTTGGCTTCGGGCACCGACTGCGCCGGCGATCCAGCGGAGCGCTGATCGTTCGTCCGCGCCCCAGAACCCGAAGTCGAGGACGACATTGATCCCCAGCTCTGCGGCCCGCATGCCGAGCTGAACCAACTTGCCCTCGACGAGGTCACGTTTGTCCGGTGGGTTCCGCTCGCCGAACAACGCGATCTGCCACTCGTCGGGCGTGAGCCGCAGAGCCGGCGCGCTGATCTCCAGTTCCTTCGCGTGGGATGTCTTTCCCGCGCCGGGAAGGCCGACGATCAGGTAAACGGTTGCAGGTCCGACGCGCGGATCGGTCGGCTCGGGGTGCTGGTGTGCGTACATGCGGCGGCTCCTGAGAAATGGCAGGGGCCGGGCAACGCGGGTTGGCCGCCCGACAGGAAGCCGGCGGCGCGGAACCGAGAGACTTACCTGCAGACTGTCCCAGCGCCGTCAGCGGAAGCGGCGGGACAAGTCACGGGGGCGCCAGCACACATGCGCGCAACTGTACCGATGACCGGTCGCACCGCCCGCCAACCCCGCGAACATCCGCCCATGTCTGCGTGCCCTGGCCGCCGCGATCGCTGTGAACAATGGCTCCAGGTCCCGGCCGGTCGCGCCAGCCGGCCATCTCTCGGGCGTCGACGACCGACTCCGAGCGCATGTGATCAGCGATCGAGCACTTGCCGTTCGACTCGACCAGCCCCCTCCCTGTGGAGATCGCAGCCGCCGTGATCTCCCGCAGCATCGGGGTGTAGGCGCGAACCGGCGCGACCCCGGGTCGCTCGGGGTCGGGTCGGTTCAGACGGTAGGTCGCCAGTTCGTCAAGGGCCGGGAGTGTCTTCGGGAAAGGCAGAGGCGATCACTTCGCCAACGAGTCGTTGGAGGGTGCAGCGTCCACTCCGGCGCACTCCGGCGGCCGGGTGCGCGCGCGAAACCGCAATCAGGTCTCGCGCCGGCTCCAACTGATGTTGCCGTCCAGTTGGAATCGGCAACGAATCGGAGGTTGTGATGTACCTCAGGAGACTCGGCGTGGCCGTCGCAGCGCTCGGCGCGCTGCTCCTCGGCCTGAGCTCACCAGCGCAAGCCGCGCCGGCGACGCTGACGATCTCATCCGTGGCCATCAACGCGGCGGCCGCCACCCCGACGAACGCGATCTTCAACGACAGCGTGACCAGTGTGGGCGTGGGCGTTCCGCCGGACGTCTCGTGCGTCCGGCGGCACTTCTTCTCGAACGCGGAACGCCGCCGACGCTCTTGCACAGCTCGAGGTCCTCGGCGTCCCGGGCAGTCGCGGGTATGGACCTGACCGAGACGGGAGGGTGGCACGAGCGAGTCCGCGCGGCGCTCGACGTGGCTGCCGACGGCCGGCTGGATGGGCCTACAGGTCGGCGAGCCAGCGGTGTCCCGGGTGCACGCGGTCGAGGAGTTCGGCCAGGGTCTCGCGCTGGACCGCGGTCAGGAGCGGGACGGTGCCGTCGAAGTCGGCCTGGTCCTTAGGACGGGCGGCGGCGGCCTTGAACAGCAGGACGATCTCGGGTGCCAGGTACGGGATGCTGTCATCGGTGCGCAGGATGATGTCGCTGTAGGGGAGTCGGATCGTCTCGTCGCGGCGGCAGAGCCAGGTGTCGCCGTCGTGGGGTTCGCGGAACACGTCGACCAGGTAGTTGCCGGTGGCCGGATCGCGCAGCCAGGTCTGGTGCAGGGCCGCGAGCACGTCCGGGGTGGCGTTCTCCCAGATCCGGCTGTTGCCGGGGGCGTCGAAGGCGTATCCGGGAAAGCGGTCGCGGACCTCGGGGAAGCGCGCCGCGGGCACCCCGATCTCGAGGTCTCCGTGTTCGCGCGTCTGCTCGCCGCGGAACAGGTCCAGCGCCCAACCCGCGACGACGTACCAGGGCGTGTCGATTCCGGTCAGGCGGTCGGCGATCTCCCTCGGGGTCCAGCAGGAGGCCCAGCGGGCGTCGAGGGCCGCGATCTCGGCGGGCGACAGCTCGTGGCCGCCAGCAGGCAGCTGCTCCTCCACCGGAGAAACCTAACCGGCGGCACCGACGAGAGTCGTCGGCATTCTCGGCGGTACGGGGGGCTGCGTTCCGCAGGGTGTCTCGTGGTCGGTGGCCGCCACGTCCGGCGGACACGCCGTCGCACGCCTCACAGTGGCACCGCGTCGGCGTGCACCAGCCGTCTGGCGTCGAGCCAGCCGGGGGCCGGGTCGGCGGTGCGTCGCCGGCTGGGCTCGACGCAGCAGCTGCCGCTGTCAGTGCCGGGACGCTCCGCTGCCTCGGCCGCTGACCATCGTCGGGCGGCGCAGGGCCGTCAACGTGGCTGGGACATCGGACGCTGCGGCCTAGGCTGCCGGTGTGCAGGAGGTCGCAGCCGGTGTCACGGACATAGTGCTGGGCGCCGTCCTCGTCGGGTGTGCCGGGCGGCTGCAGCGGACCCCGGGCGTGCACCGCTACTGGGCGCTGATGCTGTGGTCAGCCGGCGCGGCCGCGCTGGCTGGCGCGGCTCACCATCTGCTCTTCCACGGCACGCGGCGTGCCTCGGATCTGAGCTGGGTCGCGGTCGGGGTGCTTGTCGCTGTCGCGATCTCCTACATGCTGGCGGCGTCGGCGGCCGAGCTGTTCGGTCGGCGGCTGGCCCGGCTGGTCATCGTGTTGCGCGTCGGGGGTCTGCTGACCTACCTGGTGGTGATCGCGACGACCGACGTTGGCAGGACCGGGCCGTTACTGCTCAGTGAGAGCGTCACCATGACGGCCATTGTCGGGGTGTGGCTCTACGCGCTGCAGGCGCGGCATCCCGGAGCCGGGCAGATGCTCGCCGCGATTGCGGTGTGTGCCCTGTCTGCGGTGTTCTTTGCGTTCCCTGCCGGGAGCCTCTCGAGCACAGTTGGCCTCGATGCGCGGTCGCTGCAGCACCTGGGGCAGATCCCAGGTGTGCTGCTGATCTCTCACGCGATCGCCCGAGGCGCCCTCCTCCGCCGCAAGGACGAGCCCGTCAGGCCAGGCCCGTCCGGCGCCGGCACGCCCGACAGGTAGTCGGCGGACCAGCTCGCGCAAGCCGACATCCGCACCGTCGCGAAGCGGCTCTTCCGCTAGTGCCGCACTGCGCGCGGGACGTACGAGCCTCCCCCGCCGCGCGGGACGCGTAGCGGGGTCTTCGGGTTCATCCGTCGGGCAGGGCGAACAGTTAATTGCGTGGAGAGGGTTGACGGCCCCCGGCTACCGTCGCCCGGTGATCTACCAGCATCCGCTGGCCTACCTGCTGGGGGTCGAGGGTCTGGCCCTACTGCGGGCGTGGGCCGGCGACTACGACGAGGCGTTCGTCCGGGCGCGCCTGGCCGAGGTGCGCCGGCTGCTGGACGAGCCGGTGCTGGCCGACCACGCTGGGGTCGCCGTTCGGCACGGGGACCTGCCGGGGGCGTACCGGCGGTGGTCGGCGACCTACGACGCGCCGCGCAACAGCCTCTTCGACTCCGACGAGCCGGTCACGCAGGAGATCCTCGAGGCCCTGCCGACCGGCACGATTCTCGACGCGGCGTGCGGCACCGGCCGATACGCCGCCTACCTGGCCGCGCAGGGCCACCGGGTCCTCGGCCTGGACAGCTCGCCGGAGATGCTCGATCGGGCCCGCGTGCGGGTGCCAGAAGGCACGTTCCTGCGCGGCGACCTGGACCGGCTGCCCGTGGCCGACGGTGCGGTGGACGTCGTCGTGTGCGCGCTGGCGCTGGTCCACGTGCCGACGCTCGCACCGGTGATGGCCGAGTTCGCGCGGGTGCTGCGGCCCGGCGGGCACCTGGTGGTCTCGGACGTGCACCGGGACCTGGTGATGCTCGGTTCGGTGGTGCACTCGCCCGGTCCGGCCGGCGAGCCTGGACTGGCGCCGACCTACCGCCACAGCACCGGTGACTACCTGCGCGCGGCACTGCCGGTGGGGCTGCGCGTCCGGCGGTGCGAGGAGCCTCGCCCCACACTGCCCGACGAGCCGGCGGCACCGCCGGAGGAGATCACCGTAGGCCAGTGGGCGGACTGGCCCTGGAGCCTGCTGCCGCTGATTCCGGCCGCGACCCGCGCCGCCTGGGACAAGGCGTCCACCACCGTCTGGCATTTCCAACTCGACCACTCCTGAAGGACCACCCATCCGGTCGGGGTCAGGTCCGCTGGCGTGGTGTGTGACGGCTGGGGCGCTGTTGCGTCCAGGCGAACCAGGCAAGGACGGCCCGCTGGGTACCGCTCAGAACGCGGATGCGAGTTCTTGCCGCGCCGGCGCTCGCCGAATGTGCTCCACCAGTTGTTGTCCGAGCAGACCCGCCACGCCGTCCGCTCGGCCATGACCCGGCCGGCGTCGCGGGCCTCATCCGCCAGGAACCGGTAGCCGAACTCGGGGTCGTCGCGGTGGGCGTCGAAGATCGCGTTCGCCCGATGAGACGCTGCCCATTCGGCGGCGGTCACCGGCGCGGCGAGCCACCGGTAGTAGGGCTGTCGAGCGATCTTCAGTACCCGGCACGTCACCGCCACCAGATAGGACCTACCAATTGAGCATGCAGATCGGGCTCCACGCGCTGGGGATCGGCACCGGTGCCCAGCGAGACGTAGTCGACGCCGTGGCCAAGGCGGCTGAAGCCTCCGGTTTCGCGACGCTGTGGTCGGGCGAGCACGTCGTCATGGTGGACCAGTCGACATCTCCCTACCCGTACGCGGATGACGGCCAGATCGCGGTGCCGACGACTGCGGACTGGAACGACCCGATGATTGGCCTGAGCTTCGCCGCCGCAGCCACCTCGACGATCGGCATCGCGACCGGCGTGCTCCTCCTGCCGGAGCACAACCCGGTCGTCATCGCCAAGCAGGCCGCGACCCTGGACGCGCTCTCGGGGGGTCGGCTGACCCTGGGTGTGGGCATCGGCTGGTCACGCGACGAGTTCGACGCGCTGGGGGTGCCCTTCGAGCGCCGTGGCGCGCGCACCACGGAGTACGTGGCCGCCATCCGGACCCTGTGGCGCGACGACGTCGCGTCGTTCGACGGTGAGTTCGTCCGCTTCAGCTCCGTGCGGGTCAATCCCCGACCCGTCCGCGAGCGTCAGATTCCGATCGTGGTCGGCGGCAACACAGACGCTGCGTTACGTCGGGTGGCCACGTGGGGCGACGGGTGGTACGGCTTCAACCTGGCCGGCGTCGCGGCGGTGGCTGAACGCCTCGGCTACCTGGAGGACGAGTGTCGGCGGTCGGACCGTGATATACGCGGCATACGCCGAGCCGTCGCCCTCCGCGAACCGCAGGTCGGCGACCTCCAGGCGCTGGCCGACCTGGGCGTCGACGAGATGGTGATCGTCGACAGCCCACCCAGCGACGCTCGGCTCGTGGAGGCATGGGTCTCCACGCTCGCCGATCAGTGGGTCCCTGCCACGCACTAGCCTTGAACCGAGACAACATGTGTCTTCAGCCGAGTCAGACCACACGGTCGGCGCATGAACGACGGGTCGCCGGACTGAGACGGCGGATCTCGGCGTTCTGGTCACTTGTCCAGACCCTGTCCGAGCTGGTCGTGCCGCACCGTCTCCCGGAGCTGACCGACGATGACTACCGGCGCGACCACCCGCTGCAGGACCTGCTCGACGGGCGGCCCAGTCGAGCTGGAGTCGGCTGGGCGGACGGCGTCGTAGTGCTGGTCGACAAGGTCGCCCCCGTGACCGCCCTGCAGACCGCGGGGGGAGCGGGTGCTGCTGGTCGGTGACGGCGTCAACGGCGCGCCGGCGATGGCCGCCGCGAATCCAGGCGTGGCGATGGGCCGGCGCGGCTCCGACGTCGCCCTCGAACCTCGGACGCGGTCATCGTCCGCGATGGGCTCGCGATCCTGCCGAAGATCGTCGACCTGTCCGCACGGGCACACCGACTCAACGGACTGCGGCTCCTGAGCCGCGCCGCCTGGAACCGCGCCGCCACCGGCTGGGACCAGTTCCCGGAGCCGGTGACGGCCGGAGGCGCAGCCGGTCCTCAGTGCATGTGCCCGGACGCGGCGCCGTCGGTGGCGAGGGTCGACGGCATCCGGACGAAGGCCACGACGCCGAGGACTGCCGCGATGACGGCGGCGGCGACGAACCCGCGGGAGAAGCCGGCGGCGACGCCGGCCGGGCTGGTGAGGCCGCCGGCCGTGGCGGCCACGGCGGCGAGTACGGCGACGCCGAGGGCGGCGCCGACCTCGTGGCCGGTCATGAGGAATCCGGATGCCAGGCCGGCATGCTGCGGCGGGATGCCCGTCATCGCGGTGACGGAGACCGGGACGAACACCAGTCCGACGCCGAGGCCGACGATCAGCAGACCGGGCAGCAGGTCGGGGGCGAAGTGCGCGGATCCGGACGCGGTCGACAACAGAGCGGCTCCGGTGGCGGAGAGGGCGAGGCCGGCCGCGGCGATGGTGCGCGGAGCGGCGTGCGCCAGCATCTTTCCCGCGAGGTGCGCGCCCGCGGTGATGGCCAGCGCCAGCGGAAGGAAGGCGACGCCGGCGCGCAGCGCGGAGAAGCCCAGGACCGTCTGGAAGAAGATCGAGGTCAGGAAGACGGTACCGACCAGGAGGCCGGTGACGCCGAGCATGACGGTCGTGCCGGACACGAGCGTGCGGATCTTCCAGGTGTGCGGCGGGACGAGCGGCCGCGGGACGCGTCGCTCGACGAGCACGAACGCCGCCAGCAACAGGGCCGACAGGCTGAGCGCGGCGAGGGTCCGGGCCGAGAGCCACCCGTGGGCGGCGGTGCCGCCGAGGCCGTACATCAGCGCGGTGAGGCCGCCGATGGCGGTCAGGGCGCCGGGCAGGTCGAGCTGGGTGAGGTCCGCGCGGGTGGTCGTGTCCTTCGGCAGGACCTTGAGCGCGACGACGAGGGCGACGGCGCCGATCGGGACGTTGATCCAGAAGATGAGCTGCCAGCCGGCCCAGGTGGTGAGGGCACCACCGAGCAGGACGCCGCCGGCGACGCTGAGGCTGCCTACCGCACCCCACAGCGCGAGTCCCTTGCGGCGCTGGGCGCCGGAGTAGGTCGTCATCACGATGGACAGTGCGGCTGGTGTCATGAGGGCCGCGCCGAGCCCCTGGGTCGCGCGGGCGGCGATGAGTTCGGCGGCGCTGCCGGCGAAGCCGCTGAGCAGCGAGGCGCCGGTGAACACGGTCAGGCCCGCCAGGAAGACCCGCCGCCGGGGGAGCAGGTCGGCGATGCGCCCGCCGAGCAGCAGGCCACCACCGGAGAGCAGCAGGTACGCCGTGACCAGCCACTGCAGGTCACCGCCGTCCAGCCGCAGGGAACGGCCGATGGTGGGCAGTGCGGTGTTGACGACGGAGATGTCGAGGACGACGAGGATCTGCGCGGTGAGGGCGACGGCGAGCACCGCCCACGACCTGCGGGGTCCGTTGTCCGGCGCCGGTTGCGGCCTTTCGGCGGCGGTGTGGTGGGCGTGTTCGGCGATGCGCATGGTGGCTCCTCGGGATGTAGACAGCGGCGTGTGGTTGCGGTGGCGTTGCTCAGCGCACGGGGAGCGGAGCGCCGGTGCGCACGGAGCGGATGACGTCCTCGATGGCGCGTCCGGAGATGGTGAGCGCCTGCGCCTGCTCGAAGACAGCGGGGTAGACGAAGAATTCGTCGCGGATGCTGCGCAGGCCGCGGGCGGTGGTGGCGAACGCCCGTACCTGCGCCGCTTCCCGCGCCGGAAGGCCTGAGGAGGAGGGAAGGAGGTGCGCGACGCCGAGGCGGGCCAGGCTCGGGGCGAGCGCTGTCAGCCGGCGGCTGGTGGCGTACTGGCCGGGGGAGTCGGGCAGCACGGTGAACTGGTCGGGGCTGGCCGAGTCGAGCAGCACCATTCCGGCGACCTCCGTGGGGTACTGCGCTGCGTACGTCAGGGCGTAGGGGCCGCCGGTGGAGTGACCGACGAGGACGTACGGGCCGCTCTCGTGAGCGCGGCCGAGCAGCGTGTGCAGGTCTGCCGCGATCTGCCGGGCGTCCTGCGGCCGCGGGGCGTCGCCGGACCAGCCCTGGCCCGCACGGTCGTGGGCGCACACCCTGGTGTCGTTGCCGACGGTCTCCGTGATCCGACTCCACAGCGGGGAGGTCTCACCGAGCCCGTTCTCCAGCACGACGGTGGGGCCGCCGGATCCGCTGCAGTTCAGGTGCAGCCGATGGCCGCCGACGTCGTAGGACAGCCCGGGCATGGCGTTTGCTGCGCTGATCACGCGCGTCGGCCGAGAGGTCCGCGTCCGGTCCCAGCCGACGTCTCGGCGGGTGACGGACGGCGTCGCGTGTGCGTGGCGATGGTCATCGCGGCCTCGCTCTCCTGAGGTGGTGGTGCAGAGGGTGGGCGCGACGCGGACTGCTCGACCCGGTCAAATGGCCGGGATCGCCGGTATCGACGGGCCGCGCTGTACGGCCGGGATGTCCAGCGGGGCCGGCTCGCCGAGCTCCTCGAGGACGCCAGATGGGGCCGGCCCGGGACGCTCGTCGCCCGCGGTGAGGCCGGCGTCGGGATGTCGACGCGGCAGGAGGACGTCATCGCCGGTGCGGTCGGCGTCCGGGTGCTCCGAACCGGCGGTCGAGCGGTTCCTGGTCGCAGTGGCGACCCTCGCCGCCCGGCCGTCCGCTCGGGATCGTGGCTGAAGGCTCCGCTGGGTGTCGGCCACGCCATCCGGTCGCGGCCGGCCGGTCCCACGGTCGGGTCCAAGGCCCATGTCTATAGGGACCTTGGTCCCTTCGGGTGGGCCACTCGACGCGGCGACGATAGCTGCGTAGCACCCGATCCGACTGAGGAGCTCACCGTGACTCGCAAAATTATCGACAGGCTCGTCTCGGTCACTGGGGCCGTCATGGGGGTGGCACTGCTGGCCGCGGCCGCGTTGCTGTTCTACGCCCACGGCTACGTCCACAACCAGGTTGCCGACCAGCTGACCCAGCAGCAGATCGCCTTCCCCGCCGCCGGATCCGAAGGCATCACCTCGCTGCCGGCCGCCGAACAGGCCGTGATCGCCCAGTACGCCGGCCAGAAGATGACCACCGGCGCCCAGGCCAAGGCCTTCGCCGACCACTACATCAAGGTCCACCTCTCCGAGGTCGCCGGTGGCCAGACCTACGCGCAGGTCAGCGCGAAGTCCTTGGCGAACCCGTCCGACCAGAAGCTCGCCGGCCAGGTGCAGACCCTCTTCCGGGGCGAGACGCTGCGGGGTCTGCTGCTGAACGCCTACGCCTTCGACACGATGGCGGGCCTCGCCTGGATCGCGGCGTGGATCTCGACGGCTGCGGGTGTGCTGCTGCTCCTGCTCGCCGGGCTGGGCCTGCGCCACGCCCGCCACGAGCCGGTGGCGGCCCTCAGCCCGCCGCGGGTCGCAGCTGCCGTCTGACGCGACGCACTCTCCTTCCAGCAGGACCGGTCATGCGCAGGCATGACCGGTCCTGCTGGAAGGCACTGGCAGGCCCTCTCAAGGGCCCCCCGCCCGCAGGACGCGGGCGTCCGACCACCGGAATCACGACGAGCCAGGAGGACACGGACGTGGGCCCCGGTTGCTCGCCACTGGGGCAACTCTGGATACCGAAGCCCGCTCGACGAGGCCGTCCAGGACCGAGCGGCCGGCGGCTTCGTGACGCTCGTGGGGCTTGCAACAGGGTCGAAGGTCCCCTCGAGACCTGACCGACGACTCCGGTCCGAACCGCCGACGTCGCTTAGCGTGGTGGCATGAACGCGACGCATCCGGTCAGCGCCGAACAGCTGATGTCCACGCCCGTGGTCGGGGTCACTTCGGAGCACAGCCTCGCCGCGGCGTGGGCGGCGATGCGCGAGAGTCGCGTCCGCCACCTCGCCGTGCTGGACGAGTACGGCCTCTCGGCGATCCTTGACGACCGGACCGTGCTGGCCGAATGGCCTGCCGGTGGTCCGGACGCACCGCACCGGCGCAAGGTCGGGGACGTCGTCCGGCACGGGGTCCGCAGCGTCAGCCCCGACGAGCCCGCCGCGGCGGTCGCCCGCGTCATGGTCGAGAGCCACTGTGACGCCGTCCCGGTCATCACCCGCAGCGGCGTGATTCTCGGGCTGGTCACCGCCACCGACCTCGTCTCCGCGATCGCCCGCGAGGCCGTGAGCGTCGCCCCGGGCGCCGGCTCGTGCGAGCATGGCGACCGTGACTGAGGCGGCCGCCCGGACCGTGACGGTATTTCTACTCGACGACCATGAGGTGGTCCGGCGGGGCGTCGCCGAGTTGCTGGAGGCCGAGCCGGACCTGACAGTGGTCGGCGAGGCCGGGACCGCGGCGGAGGCACTGGCCCGGGTGCCGGCGGTGCGGCCGGACGTGGCCGTCCTGGACGTGCGGCTGCCGGACGGCGACGGCGTGACCGTCTGTCGGGAGCTGCGTTCCCAGCTGCCGGACCTGCGCTGCCTGATGCTGACCTCGTTCGCCGACGACGACGCGCTCTTCGACGCGATCATGGCCGGCGCGTCCGGTTACGTGCTCAAGCAGATCCGCGGCACCGACCTCGTCGGCGCGGTCCGTATGGTCGCGAGTGGACAGTCGCTGTTGGATCCCCGCACGACGGCCAGGGTGTTGGAGCGGATGCGCACGGCGGTGGAGAAGGGAGGGCCGATCGCGACGCTGTCGGACCAGGAGCGGACGGTGCTCGCATTGATCGGCGAGGGGTTGACGAACCGGCAGATCGGCGAGCGGATGTTCCTGGCCGAGAAGACCGTGAAGAACTACGTGTCGCACCTGCTGGCCAAGCTCGGCATGCAACGCCGCACGCAAGCCGCGATCCTCGCGACCGAGCTGCGCCGCACCGGCGATCTGGACGGCTGAGCGTCAGGACCGGCTGCGGCATCAGCCCAGCGGCACGTCCCAGGTGAGGAGGGCGCCGGAGCCGTCCGGACCGGGTTCCGCGGTGAACGTGCCGCCAAGCTGGGTCGCCCGCTGTGCCAGGTTCACCAGGCCGCTGCGCCGGCCTCCTGCGGGCAGGCCGACGCCGTCGTCGGCGATCTCGATCCGCAGTCGTTCGGAGGCGCTGACGGACACCGCCACTCCGGTGGCCTCCGCATGCCGTACCACGTTGGTCAGCGCCTCCCGCAGCACCGCCGTGGCATGCTCGGCGACCTCGGCCGGCACGGTCGTGTCGACCGGTCCATCGATGCGGAGGTCGAGCCGGAGCCCGGAACCGCCGACGACCTCGTCGGTGACTCCGGCCAGCCGCTGCCGTAGGCCGATGGGTGCATCGGCCGGAGCCTGCAACGCGTAGATCGTGGTGCGGATGTCGCGGATGGACTGGTCGAGGTCGTCCACCGCGCGGTGCAGCTTCGGCTGCGCGGCCGGCACGACCTGCCGGATGAGGCTCTCCAACGACATCCCGGTGGCGAACAGCCGCTGGATGACCTGGTCGTGCAGATCCCGTGCGATGCGGTCGCGGTCCGCGTACAGCGTCAGCTGCTGTTGGGCCTGGCGAGCCTCGGCCAGCTGGAGTGTCAGCGCCGCCTGGAGTGCCAGGGCGACGACCAGCTCGATGGCGTCGGGGTCGAACTGGGCGCCGTCGACGGCATTCGCGGCGATGAGCACCCCCACGGCCGGGTCACCGCCGAGCGGGACGAGTAACGCCGGTCCGAAGCCGGGCGCCTCGGCGAAGAGCGGCTCGGAGGCGGCCACGTCCGGCACCGTCTCTGCGACGCCGGTACGCAGCACCCGTCCGGCCACCGAAGCCGCGATCGGGCTGTGGGCACCGCGCAGCAGCGGGGCGTCCAGCCCATCGGCGACGGTGACGAGCAGGCTCGTCTCCGGCGCGGCCGGGTCGGGCATGGCCAATGCGGTGCAGTCCGCATCGGCGAGCTCGCGGGTCCGGGCGGCGATCAGCAGGACCGCCTCGTCCGGGTCGGTGCCGGACAGCACCGCGGCGCGGATCTCGTTCGACGCCTCCAGCCAGCGTTGCCGGCGCCGGGTCTGCTCGAACAGCCGCGCGTTCTCGATCGCCACGCCGGCGGCCGCGGCCAGCGCTCGTACCAACATCTCGTCGTCCGGGGTGAACTCGCCGCCGCGCTTCTCGGTGAGGTAGAGGTTGCCGAAGACCTCGTCCCGTACTCGGACCGGGACACCGAGGAATGTGTTCATCGGCGGATGGTTCGGCGGGAACCCGTACGACGCCGGGTGAGCTGAGATCCGGCTCAGCCGCACCGTCTGGGGTGAATCGATGAGGAGCCCGAGGAGGCCGTGGCCCTCGGGGAGGTGACCGATCCGCTGCCGGACGTTCTCATCGATGCCGGTGTAGACGAACTGGTCCAGCGAGCGGTCGGCACCGATGACGCCCAGCGCTCCGTACTCGGCGTCGGCCAGCTCGACCGCCGCCTCGACGATCCGGCGCAACGTCGCCGGCAGCTCCAGGCCGCCGGCGATCCCGACGACTGCTTCGAGCAGGCCGTGCAGCTTGTCCTGGCTGGCCGAGATCTCCGCCAGCCGCTCGGTCACCTCGTGCAGCAACTCGGGCAGCCGCAGTCCGGACAACGCCGTACGCAGGCGACCACCACCGCCCGGGGCATCAGCCACCGGGTCCCCGTCGTTGTCGACCGCTCCCGCCATGGCTCCACTCTGGCACGGCGAGGCACCCTGGACGTCGATGACCTCGTCGACCGGCCGACGGGGACTCTGCCCGAGGTGCGGCTGCGCGTGCCCGAGCCGGAGCACCAGCTGGGGGTGTCCGGTCAGGCCGAGCTCCAGGCGCAGCCGACGGCGAGTCCAGGGCAGGTCCAGCGCCTGACCGAGCGGTGACGTCGCGATCCCCAGCGGCTTCGATCCGCCGCCCGGGATCTTCCCGGACGGCCGCTGAGCCGTGTGGGCTCAGTGGTCGACCGGGCGGGCGCGCAGGAGGTGTGCCCACCAGGGACGGCGGACCCCTCGCAGCCGGGGCACTCCGGAGCCGCGGAAGCTGACCCAGCCGCCGGGTCCCATCGTGATGCGCTGCACCCGCGGGCGCCCCAGGGCACCGACGATCAGGCCGGCCGCGGCGACCGCCCCGGCCGTGACCGTCGCGACCGCGATGACGTGGTCGACATCGGTCGTACGCTGCCAGCGATACCCACTCCCGTCGATCAGAACAACGCCGATCGTGCGGTCTTTTCGGGTCACCGGAACCACCGACGGCACTGCGCCGGCGATCCGCAGGTCTGACGTGGACGATGTCGATGTGGTCATGCCTCCAGGCTGGCTCCTCCGCACTGCGCTCCGGCAGGGCCGTACGTCCTTCACCGGGGTCGGAGGACCGTCCGGGTCGGGACCTTCGGCACCGGACGCGAGGCGGCGGCGGTCATAGCGTCGGGTCATGACCGAGACAACCCAGGCACCGGGGCGGTCCGACGTCGAGCGGGCCATCTGCTTCGGCGTACGAGCGCCCTCCATCCACAACACCCAGCCGTGGCGGTGGCTCCATCGCGACGGCGTTCTGGAGCTGTATGCGGACCGCACGCGTCAGTTGCCGGCTCTTGACCCCGACGGCCGGTCCGTGCTGCTGTCCTGCGGCGCTGCGCTGGAGCTGGCCCGGCTCGGGTTCGCTGGAGCCGGTTGGCGTACCGAGGTGGACCGCCTGCCGGACCCGACCCGGCCCGACCTGCTGGCGCGCATCCGGCCCGTCGGCCGGTCAGCCGTCGACCCCGCCACGGTGCAGCGTGCCGAGGCCGCAGAGCGCCGGCACACCGACCGCCGTCCTTTCCGGCCCGAGCCGGTGTCCGCGGCGGCGGTGACAGCACTGCTCGGCGTCGCGGTCGACGCCGACGTCTACGCCTACGCCGTGCAGCGCGCGGACCAGAAGCTCGACCTCGCCGTCGTGTTCTCCTGGGCCGACGGCGTCGAGCTGGCCGACCCGGCCTACCGGGCCGAGCTGGCGTACTGGACGCGCTACCCGGACGCGAACGCGCCCGACGGCGTTCCCGCCTCGGCGGTGCCGCACGTCGCTCCCGGCGCGCTGCGGCACACCGATGTCCCGGTCCGCGACTTCGAGGCCGGCATCACCGGCGGCCAGGAGCTCACCGAGGTAATCGATGAGCAGCCGCTCTACCTCGTCGTGTTCACACTCACCGACGACCGCATGGGACGCCTGCGTGCCGGCGAGGCCTACGCCCGCATCTCCGTCGAGGCCGAACGACTCGGCCTGGCCAGCTCCGCCATGACCCAGGCCGTCGACCTGCCCTCGGTCCGGGAGCGATTCCGGACCCTGATGGACTGGCCGGATCACCCCCAGATGGTGCTGCGGGTCGGTCGGGCGCAGCCGGGCCCGACCCTTCCGCCGACCGGCCGCCGGCCGCTTTCGGCCGTCGTGACCTACGAGGACTGAGTCATGGGCATCCAGGCCACGATGGACCTGCGCACCGTGGCCGAGACCCTCGCCGCAGCCGGGGGAGCGGCGCCGTCGCTCCACAACGCGCAGCCGTGGCGGTTCCGGGTGGACCGCGACCACGTCGACGTCGTGCTCGACCGGGACCGGTTGCTCCCGGTGGCCGATCCGAAGGGCCGCCAGGCCCATCTCGGGCTCGGCGCGGCCGTCCTGCTCCTCAGGCTGGCCCTGACCGTGCAAGACCGCCAGGTGGACGTGCTGCTCCTGCCAGATCCCGCGGAGCCCGATCTCGTCGCCCGGTTGACGGCCGGCGACCGGCAGATCGCCGGCGACGACGACCGCCGCCTGTTCGCGGCCGTGGCCGCGAGGCGGACGGTCCGTACGCCGTTCCGGCCCGGCTTCGTGCCCGTGCCACTTCAGATCGGCTGGCGCGGCGCCGCGGAGGTCGAGGGGGCCGACCTGCGCTGGGTCGTGGCGAAGGGGGAGCGGATCGGGGTCTCCGCGCTCGTGACTGCGGCCGAGCGGCTCCAGCAGCGAGATCCGGCATACCTGGCCGAGCTGGAGCGGTGGACCGCACTCGAACGGGCGGAGGAGGGCGCCGGCGTCCCGCCGTCCGCGTTCGGGATCGCCGCGGCTGCGGGTCACCTCGCGGAGTTCCCGTTGCGCGACTTCTCCGGCGGGACCCGGACGGACCGACCCCGGCACGCCGGGCCGGCCGAGGAGCACCCGTTCGTCACGGTGCTGCACACGCCCGGCGACCAACGCGTCGACTGGCTCCGCGGCGGGCAGGCACTGATGCGCGTGCTGCTTGCCGCCGCTGCCGAGGGACACGCGGCGTCCTATCTCAACCAGCCGCTGGAGCTACCCGGCCTGCGGCAGGAGTTGCGGGACGAGCTGCGCCTGGAGGGGTGGCCGCAGCTGATCCTCCGCATCGGTCAGCCGTCCGGAGTGCTGCCGCCACAGGCGCCTCGGCGCCCGGTTCGGGACCTGCTCCTCACGTGACCGGAGCCCCCGCTGACCGTTGGTCCACACGGGACGCCGCCCACCGTTGGTGGGCGGCGTTCCGCTGCGGTCAACGGATCCCGCTGCGAATGCGCAGATCGGCGGCGATCCGATCGGCCCAGGCGCGGACGGCCGGCCAGTCGCGGTAGTCGCCGTCCGCGGCGTGCACGAGGCCGACCGCGAGCCTCTCCCGCATCCCGAGCAGTTCCCGGTGCAGCGCACCCGGGAACACGACGTGCTCCCGGGCGCCGATCGTCGCGGCCAGCTCGGCCGCGTCCACCGCCTCGGTCGCCGGGACCGCCGGGTCGCCCACCGGTCCGCTGGAGAACAGCCAGACCGGCCGTTCCCTCAGGATCTTCGACTGCGCGGTGACCTGCCACCGGGCCTCCTCCAGCCACCGTCCGAAGTAGACGGCGCTGCCCAGCACCACCGCGTCGTACTGCTCGACGCCGCTGACCCGGCTCAGCGGGACGACGTCGACCCCGGCGCCGGGGAGGGCCCCGCGAAGGGCCTTCCCCAGCTCGGTCGCGATCTCCGCGGTCGAGCCGTGCCGGCTCGCCGCGCTCACCAGGATCCGCATCTCGGACACCTTCTCGACAGGTCTGATCGGTTTCAGCGGGCGATGACGACGGGGCAGTGCGCGTGCCGCATCACGCCGTGGCTCACGGAGCCGAGGAGCATGCCGGCCAGGCCGCCGTGTCCCCGGGTGCCGACCACGAGCAGGCTCGCGGTCCGGCTGGCCTCGACGAGCTGGTGCACCGCAGCTCCCTCGGTGACGTCCGTCCGTGCCGCGACGTCGGGATACTTCTCGGTCCACCGGCCGACGCTGTGCTCGGCGGTCCGGGCCGCGGCGGCCCGGATCCGACCCAGCTCCTCCGCGATCGGGTACGGCGGGACCGGGTAGCCCATCACCGGGTAGACGGAGGCGCCGAGCGTGTAGGCGTGCAACGCCACCAGCGGCAGGCCGTGCCGGTCCGCGTACGCGAAGCCGTACTCCAGCGCCGCGTCACTGTGCGGGGAGTTGTCGATGGCGACGAGGACGGACCCGGCGATCGAACGGGTGCGGACGACCACGGCCGGGCCGCGGGCGTGCTCGGCGACCTGGGTGCCGACCGAGCCGATCAGCAGCGCGGTGAGCCCGCTCGTGCCGTGCGAGCCGACGACGACCTCCTCGGCGTCCTCGGCCAGCCGGAGCAGCTCCGCGGCCGGGTTCCCGCTCGCCACCCGGCCCTGCACGTCCACCCCGGGTGCCACGCCGCGAGCCCGATCGACCGCGCCGTCGACGGTGTGCTGGGCCACCTGCTGGGCCGTGGCGAGCAGCTGACGCGTCAGTGGCACGTCCCCAAGGCGGGGCAGATCGAGCACGGTCGCCACCGTCAACCGGGTCTTGCGGGCGGCCGCGTCGGCCGCCGCCCATACCAGCGCCTCCTGGGCGCAGGCCGACTCGTCGATGCCGACGAGCACGCCGATCCCGTCACTGTTCATCTTCCGTCTCCTCCGGACCGGGACCGGCGACCCGGCCCTCCAGGTCCATCCGACCGCGGACGCACGCCGGCGGGCAGTGCCAGAGGTCCCGCCGATGGCCCGTGCACACGGGACCGAGGGCCCCCGGCGCCAGGTGCCGAGCGGCGGATGTACGAGCAGATCGCCAGCTCGACCAGCAGCCGATGCAGCCGGTTGACCGTGCGGGTGCGGGCGGCGCCTTCGCCGGCACGTCCACCACCGGCTCTCCGTCGGCGACCAGCCGCTGCGCGAGATGCCGGCCCACACCTTGGCGTCACCCGCATCAGCGGGCCGGGGCGCGACGCGGCGTTGGTGGCACCCTCGCCGGCTGCGCCGAGCGGACCATTGCGTCCGAGGGACGACTCGGACTCCCCGCCGCAGCCATCTCGACTTCCTCGCTGTTCAAATCCTCGTGCCTATCGTTGTCCATCCACTGGTGGCTCGTACGCTGGGCCGGCGTTCGGGTGGAGCGGCCGAATCGGGAGGAGCGCCGAGCGATCAAGCGTGGACTGTATCTGGCGCCGTTCGACCGGTTGGCCGATCCGCGGCTCCTGGCGGAACTCGCCGGTCGGGCCGAATCCCGTGGCTGGGACGGCCTGTTCCTGTGGGATCGGATCGCCTATCCGCCGCCGGGTCGTGCTGTGGCGGACCCGTGGGTGGCGCTGAGCGCCATCGCCATGGCGACCGAGACCCTCCGGCTCGGGCCGATGGTCGTTCCGCTGGCCCGCCGGCGGGTGCAGAAGGTCGCCCGGGAGACGGTGACCCTGGACCAGCTCAGCGACGGGCGGCTGACGATGGGTGTGGGGCTGGGCAATCCCACCGATTTCGAAACGTTCGGAGAGGTGGTCGACCTGCGTGAGCGGGCGCGCGTACTGGATGAGAGCCTCGAACGGCTCGACAGGTTCTGGCGCGGGGAGTTCAGTCCGGCCCCGGTCCAGCGCCCGCGGATCCCGGTCTGGGTCGCGATGAAGTGGCCCAGCCGCCGTCCGCTGCGGCGAGCGATCCGTTGGGACGGGCTCTTTCCGATCGATCTTCCCGGGCCCGAGCAACTGGCTGTCCTCGTCGAGGAGGTCAGCCAGGCACGGGAGAGCGACGATCACTTCGATGTCGTCGTGGACGTGCCCCCGGGGGCCGATGTGCGGCAGTGGGCGACCGCCGGCGCCACCTGGGTGCTGACGAGCATCGAACCGCAGCCTCCGGAGCAGGTGGTACGCGAGGTCATCGAGGCAGGCCCGTGATCCCCGGCCCGGTCGACTACGACGCCGAACTGAGCAGGTACAGCACGGTGCTGCGCCGGGCCTGGGCCGTCCGGCCCCACGACCGCATCCTCGACATCGGCTGCGGCGCCGGGCAGACGACTCGCGATGCCGCGCGCATGGCCCGGGCGGGAAGTGCGCTCGGCGTCGACCTGTCCACCCACGCCATCGCACGTGCCCGCAAGCTCGCCCGGGCGGAGGGTCTGCGCAACGTCACCTTCGAGCCGGTGGACGCGCAGGAACACCGCTTCGCGGAAGGGCACTTCGACCTCGCGATCAGCCGGTTCGGCACGATGTTCTTCGACGACCCCGTCGTCGCGTTCGGCAACATCCGGCGGGCGCTGCGCCCGGACGGACGTCTGGTCATGCTGGTCTGGCAGGCCGGCGGCCGCAACGAGTGGGACGTCGCCCTCCACCGGGCGCTCGCCGGACATGCCGGGCCGACCGCGGTCACCGGCGCCGGACCGGATCCTTTCTCGCTCGCCGATCCGCCGACCGTGGAGCGGATCCTCCGAGCCGCGGGATTCGCCGCGGTCGGCCTGACCGACGTCGCCGAACCCGTCTACTACGGGCCGGATCCGGCCGCCGCTCTCGACTGGGTTCGCGGCTTCGCGTGCACGAACGAGTTTCTGAAGCGGCTCGATCAGCCCGCCGCCGCTCGCGCCCTCGCGCGGCTACGCGACGCGCTCGCCGCCCACCTGAGCGACGACGGCATCTGGTTCAGCTCCCGCGCCTGGATCATCACCGCACGTCGCCGGTGAACGGTAGGGATCCGATCCGCTTCCTGGCCGAGACCTCGCCCGGGCCGCGCCGGCCGTCCGGTCCCAGCCGCCCGCCCCGCGGGCGATCGCCGCCCGGCTTGCTCGGGCGCCGTCGACGGTGTCTCGCGAGGGCACTGAACCGCCCCGGCGAGTCCGGTGCGCCGGCCTCATCGGGAGTCCCGCCGCGCCTGCCGGCGGGCCCCAGCGGCCAGGGAGGAGGCATCCCGCTTCTGCCGGCCGGCCGACCTGACCGGCGGTCGCGGCCTCGCCGCGGTCTCGGTGCTGCCGGGCTCCGGTCCGGCATCGGGGCCCGGTCCGGTTCCCGACGCGCGGGCCGCGGACAGGCGCTGGGCTTTCAGCTCCGCCGCGCTGCGGCGGGCCGCCTTGGCCAGTGCGGTACTCACCCGGGCCAGCGCCGCCTCGAAGACCTCAGCCCGGTCGGCGGCCCGTCGGTTCCGGGGTCGGGCGGCACCCCGCGCGCCGGCCTCACCGACCCGCGCGCCGGCCTGCCGGCGGTACTGCCCCGCGTACTTGTTCCGGGCCCGCCGCACCCGGGTGTGCAGGTCGATCAGGTCGTCCTCGGCCAGCTCGGTCAACGCCGCCGGCTCGGTCGCGCGCATCACGGCGAGCTCCGACTCGCCCAGCGACCCGATCAGCTCGTCCACGTCGGCTCCTTCCCGGCCCGCAGATTCCTCGGGGCCGTCGGTCTTACGCTCATCGGCTCGCCCCGGGGTCTCTTTCCGGCCGGGCGGCCGGCGTGGAGGCGAGCAGATCCAACCCGAGCCGGCGGGCCAGGAACCCGGCCACCCGCTGTCCCCGGACGCTGTTGCCCGCGGCGTCCAGCCGCGGCGACCAGGTGCCCAGGCCGCCCTTGCCGGGCGACACGGTGGCGATGCCGCCGCCGATGCCGCTCTTGCCGGGCACGCCCACGTCGACCAGCCAGTCGCCGGAGCTCTCGTACAGCCCGGCCACCGCCATGACGGCCAGCGTGACCCGGGCGACGTCCGGTGTGACGACGCGGTCCCCGGTCAGCGGGTTGAGCCCGCCGTCGGCGAGCGTCGCCGCCATGACCGCGAGGTCGACGGCCGTGGTGGCCAGGCAGCTCTGCCGGGTGTAGAGGTCGACCGCCGCGGTCGCATCCCCGGCCAGTGCTCCTCTCGATCGCAGCAGCGCCGCCAGCGCGCGATTGCGGTGGTTGGTGGCCAGAGCAGAGGCCAGCACGTCCTCGGTGAGCGGCAGGCCTCGGCCGGCGAAGCGGGACAGCCCGTCGGCGACGAACCGCCACCGCGTCTCCGCCGACGCCCCCGGCACCAGGCTCGTGGTGGCGATCGCCCCCGCGTTGACCATCGGGTTGGTCCGGCCCTCCGGGTCCCGCTCGATCGCGACGACAGAGTCGAACGCCAGCCCGGTCGCGTTGACGCCCACCAGTCCCCGCACCCGGTCGACCCCGAGCTCCTGGCACACCAGCGCGAAGACGAACGGCTTGGCCACACTCATGATCGGGAACGGCCACCGGGAGTCCCCGGCCTCCCGCAGACTTCCGTCCACCCCGGCCACGCACACCCCGAACCGGTCCGGGTCCACATAGGACAGAGCCGGGTACACTGTGGACACTGATCCGGACCGGTCGGGTCGGAAGAGCTGGTACGCCTCCTCGACGACCTCACCCAGCGTCGGATCCCGGGGCAGCTCCCCGGTGGACACGTACCGGGCGGCTCCGTCCCCGTCCCCGTCCCGGGCCCGGCTGTCCACCGCGCTGTCCCGTTCCATCCCGGCGCCCTCCGATCGGTCGCGGCGGCCGGTCAGGTCGTCAGCCGGGGCCGGCCGAAGACCATGAGCAAGAGCCCGTCGACCACGATCTGCACGCCGAGCAGAGTGCCCAGGAGCCGGAGCGCGGACTCCGGCCACCGGTCAAGGATCATCACCCCGAGCACCAGGGTCACAACGCCGGAGAAGAGCAGCACGAAGCGCTGGTCCCGCTCCTGGACCGCCTGCGCCATCCGGACATCCCACCCGGTGCGCCTCATCGCCACCACCGGTGGGTCCGCCTGACCGGCTGGCCGGCCGACGCCGTCGGGGTCGCGGTGGGCGCCCGAGGCACTGGCCGGGCCGGAGCCGCGCCCGGGAGCGGGCGGGGCGGTGGGGGCGGTGGACATGCGAGGCCACCTTTCGCGTCGGGACGGGCCGATCCGGCGGCCGGGCGGCATCGCCGGCGCTCCATCAGCGGGAACAGTGCACGGGCGGGTCAGAGGTGGGAGGGGTAGCCCGGCCCCATCGGGATGCCGAGCAGGAACCAGGCGGCGAAGAAGATGGTCCAGGTGAGGAGCACGATGAGGGCAAACGGGATCATCAGCGAGATGATGGTGCCGAGGCCGGCGCTCTTCCGGTACCGCTGGGCCACGATGACGATGAACGGCAGGTACACCATGAGCGGGGTGACGACGTTCATCGGCGAGTCGCCGAGCCGGTAGGCGGCCAGCAGCGTCTGCGGGGCGACGTTCAGCCGGATGAACAGCGGGATGAAGACCGGGGCGAAGATCGCCCACTTGGGCAGCATGCCGGGGATGATGATGTCGAGCAGGGCGATCACCAGGATGAAGCCGATCAGCAGCCAGACGGCGCCGATGTCGGCCCGCTCGAGGAGGTCGGCCATCCCCACGGACGCGACGACTGGCATGTTGGAGTAGTTGAAGTACGCGATGAACTGGCTGATCAGGAAGAGCATGAACAGCAGCCCGGCGAGGCCGGCCCAGGTCTTGGTGATGGCGTTGATGACTGCGGTGCTGGTGGTGAGGGTCCCCGCGCCGCGGCCGTAGCCGATGCCGGCGAGCAGGAAGATGATGGTGATGATGACGATCAGACTGGTCATCAGCGGGGCGTCGTCGATCAGCGAGCCGGTGTCCGCGTTTCGCAGAGGTCCCCACGACGGGATGGCCAGCAGGAGGACGACGGCGAGGGTCGCCAGGACGGCGATGCTGGCGTAGCGCAGGCCGCGGGCTTCGGCCGCCGTGTCGACGGCGTCCTCGGCCGCCGTCTCCGTCCCCGCGTCTCCGCCTGACCCGGCACCGCCTGACCCGGCACCGCCTGACCCGGCACCACCCGAGGCAACGGCGCCGGCACCGCCCGAGCCGGCGGCACCGGAGCCCGATCCGGCCAGGACCGCGGCCGGCTCCGGCTCGTACCGGCCCAGCCTCGGCTCGATGAGCCGGGAGGACACGAAGACGATTACGAAGGTCACGAAGATCGTGGAGGCGATGTTGAACCACAGGTTCGAGGTGATGCCGATGGAGGTGTCGGGGTCGACCAGGTGGATGGCCTCGTTGGTGACCTCGGTCAGGACGCCGTCGCTGGGGGTGATGAGGATGTTCACCGCGAACCCGGCGCTGACACCGGCGTACGCGGCGGCGAGGCCGGCGAGCGGATGTTTACCGACGCTGAGGAACGCAGCGGCGGCAAGGGGTATCAATATGAGGTAGCCGGCGTCGGATGCGATGCTGGACAGCATCCCGACGAAGACGATGATGAACGTCACGGCCGAGCGCGGCGCCACCTTCACCAGTTTGCGGATCAGCGCCCCCATGAGGCCCGATTCCTCGGCGACCCCCACCCCCAGCATCGCGACGAGGATCACCGCCACGACGCTGAAGCCCGCGAAGTTGTCGACGAACGAGGTGAACAGGAAGCGGATCCCGTCGAGCGAGAGCAGGCTCTTGATCTCGGTGGTCTCGGTCCTGATGACCACGTCGTCGGCGGTGGAGTGCGGCAGCTGGTTGACGGCGTCGGGTGACTGGGTGCCGCCCTCGATCTCGTCGGTCAGCGGTTGGGAGATCGGGGCGGCCGGAGCGGCCTCGGCGACCTCGTGCGTGACGCTGACGTTGAAGAGGCTCAGCACGGCGGACAGGATGATGACGAACACGCAGAGGCCGGCGAAGATGATCGCCGGGTGCGGGACCTTGTTCCCGACCCGCTCGATCCCGTCCAGCAGCTTCTGGGTGAACCCGCGCTTCTCCTCGGCGGCAGCCGGGAGCTCCGGACTCGGCGTCCCGGGGGCAGTGGTGTGGCGGCCGGCCATCTGGATCAGCGCTCCTGTGCGGCGAACGCGGTCGCCAGCTCGATGAGAAGCGGCGTGCCGAATCCGGTCGCGCCCTTGTTGCGCCAGGTGCGCTCGGCATCGGCCTGGGCGGTGCCGGCGATGTCGATGTGCGCCCAGGGCGTGTCGCCCACGAACTCGGCCAGGAACAGCGCCGCGGTGATGGAGCCGGCGTTCGGTCCGCCCATGTTGGACAGGTCGGCGATGGGGGAGTCCAGTTGCCGGCGGTACCGATGGGCCAGCGGCAGCTGCCAGACCGGCTCGTCCACGGCCTCCCCGGCCGCCTTGACCTGATCGACCAGCGCCTGGTCGTTGCCCATCACCCCGGCGATCTCGGTGCCGAACGTCCGCAGGCACTGACCGGTGAGGGTGGCGATGTCCACGATGGCGTCGACGCCGTCCTCGACCGCGAGGACGAGCGCGTCGGCCATGACCACGCGGCCCTCGGCGTCGGTGTTCAGGACCTCCACCCGCGTGCCGCCCCGCATGGTCAGGACGTCGCCGAGCCGGGTGGCGGAACCCGACGGCATGTTGTCGGTGCACATCAGCCAGCCGGTCACGGCGACCGGGCCGGACAGCGCCGGCAGGGCGGTCATCGCCGCCAGGATGACACCGGCCCCGGTCATGTCGTTCTTCATCTGGGAGTGGCTGGCGTCGGCGGGCTTCAGCGCGATGCCGCCGGAGTCGTACATGATGCCCTTGCCGACCAGGCCGAGGTGACCGCGCGCCCCGCCCTCCGGCCGGTACGAGATCTTCACCATGGTGGGCGGCTCGATGCTGCCGGCGTTGATGCCGAGCAGGCCGCCGCAGCCCATCTCGAGGAGCGCGGCCTTGTCGAACACCTCGACCTGGAGACCCGCCCGCCCGCCCACCTCCCGGGCGACCTCGCCGATCCGGGTGGCGGTGAGATAGCCGGCGGGGCAGTTCGCCAGGTCCCGGCCGAGCGAGGTTGCCTCGGCGACCGACCGGCCGCGCCGTGCGCCCACCTCGGCGTCGGCGACGGCGTCGGTGTCGACGACCAGGGTCAGCTCCGATAGTTCCCGGGTGTCGTCCGTCCTGCGGACGTGGAAGTGGTAGCGGCCGAGGATCAGGCCCTCCACCACGGCCTGCGCCGCGTCGGTGGTCGGTACGGTGGCGGCACCCGGCAGGTGGACGGCCAGCCTGCCGAGGTGGGGAAGCGCGCGGGCCAGCGTCGCGGCCGCGTCCCGCAGGTCGGCGGCGGACGCGGAGGTGCCCGTACCGACGGCGATGTGGGCGGCCCCGTTCCGGCCCGGCACCACCAGGCACTGCCCGACCTCACCGGCGAAGCCGCACATCGTGAGCCCGGCGCGGTCGACCCCGAGGTCCGCGGGCACGGCGCCGTCGATGCCGACGATCCAGGCGATCGCCTCCGCGGTCCCGGGCTTCACCTCCGTGCCGACCGAGACCAGCAGATCGGCCAGCCGCCGGATCGAAGGCGTCACGTCGATCGTCGACCCTGGTGCGCCCATGGGGCTTCCGTCCCTTCGGAGGTGGAACTCGAGGTCGTGGGGAAGGGGGATGGGTCCTCCTCAGGACACGGACGCCGCGTCGAGCGCGGTCTCCCGCGGGAGCTGGACGTGCAGCGCCACCTCGCCGCCGGCGGTCCGGACCGCTCCGGCCAGGGTCGCCGCCACCACCGCCGGGTCCGCCCGCGTCCCGGGAAAGGTCAGCAGAACGAGCTCCACGGGTCCCATCTCCATGTCCCACCACCCTCCGGTCCCATCGGACGCTAGAGCCGGCGGCGGACCGGGTCCTCGTCCGTTTCGGGTGGACCGGCGGCGGCGACGGCCACGGGCCGACGATCGCGTAGGAGAACCGGGGCAGCATGGTGTCCGCGCTCGGCGGCACGGGGTCAGCTGCGGTGCTCGGTCGACGGGACCGGCGTGGCGCCCGCCGAGACGGCCGTCGGCCTTCATGCCCGACGGGTGACGTGACCGGCGGCGACCTGGCGCACCCTCGGCGCACGAGGAACCCCGATCCCGGAGGAACGCCGTGACCCCGCGCTACGAGATCCGGCTGTGCGCCCGTCCCGGCACGCGCTGCACCGAGTGGTTCCTGGACCTCGACGTACGGACCGACGGCAGGGTGCTGCTCCTGCGCGGCGAGCTGGACCAGGCGGCTCTGCATGGGCTGCTGGAACGGGTCCGCATCCTGCGGCTGGACCTGCTGGACGTGCGCAGGAGCCGGAGCCGACCGTGACACCGGCCCGCGGTGCGAAGTTCTGGCCCGGAAGTCGGGCCCAGCCCGGCAGCGGCGGATCTGGAGGAGGCCGGCGTGACGCGCTCGCCGTACGAGATCAGGGTGGTCGGGGCGCTCGGCCCGGCCGCCCGGGAGGCGTTCGCCGACCTGGCCGTCGACCTCGAACCGACCGCCACCGTCCTGTCCGGCGAGCTGGACCAGTCGAGCCTGCACGCCCTGCTGGATCGAGTCCGCGCGCTCGGCCTGGAGCTGGTCGACGTGACGCAGGCACCGGGCCCGCTGCCCGACCCGCCCGCCGACCTCGATCCGTGCCCGCTCATCCTTCCCGAATGAGGGCGGGTCCGGCGTGAGCGACATGGCCATCAGCTTCACGGTGCTCGGCGCCGCCGTCGTGTTGTTCGTGTGGAACCGGATTCCGGTCGAGCTGGTGGCGGTCGGTGCCGCCCTCACCCTGTACGGCACCGGCGTGCTGGACCTGCCCGCGGCGCTGGCCGGCTTCGGCGACCCGACGGTGATCTTCATCGCCACCCTGTTCGTGGTCAGCGAGGGGCTCGACGCCGGCGGGGTGACCGCCTGGGCCGGGCGGCGACTCGTCCGCGGAGCCGGCGGCAGCAGCGGCCGGCTGCTGGTGCTGGTGATGCTCCTGGTGGCCGCGGCGACGGCGTTCATCAGCGTCAACGGTGCGGTGGCGGCCCTGGTGCCGGTCGCGGTGATGGCGGCGATCCGGTTGGACCAGTCACCGTCGCGGCTGCTGCTCCCGCTGGTCTTCGCCGCGCACGCAGGGTCGCTGCTCGCCCTGACGGGGACCCCGGTCAACGTGATCGTCTCGGATGCCGCCGTGGACGCCGGCGCCGGCCGGTTCGGCTACTTCGACTTCGCGCTGGTCGGCGTGCCGCTGCTGGCCGGGACCGTGGCCATCGTGCTGCTCTTCGGCGACCGGCTGGTACCCGGCCGGACGCCGCGCAGCGTCCCGCCGGACTTCAGTGACCATGCCCGGACGCTGGTCCGCCAGTACGGCGCCGGTCCCGGGACGCTGGACGATCCGGACCGGGCGCTGTTCACCCGGGACACCGGTGTCGCCGAAGTCGTCGTGCCGCCCCGCTCGGGCATGATCGGCGCCACGGTGTTCCCCGGGATGGTGACCGACAGCGGGACGCTCGTGGTCCTCGCGGTGCAGCGTCGGGGCGAGGACCTCGGCACCGCCGAGACCGTGCTGGAGGCCGGGGACACGCTGCTGCTGGAGGGCAGCTGGGACGCCTTCGCCGACAACCTCGACGACCCGGACGTGCTCGTGGTCGATCCGCCCGAGCTGGTCCGCCGGCAGACCGCACCGATGGGGCGCCGCGGCCGGCTGGCCAGCCTGGTGCTCGCCGGCATGGTCGCGCTCCTGCTGGCCGGGGTGACCCCGGTCGTCTCCGGGCTGCTCGCCGCGGGGGCGCTGATCCTGCTGCGGGTGCTTACCGTGCCGCAGGCGTACAAGGCGGTGTCGTGGACGACGGTGGTGCTGGTCGGCGGCATGATCCCGCTGTCCACCGCGATGCAGCAGTCGGGCGCGGCCGAACGGATGGCGGAGCTGCTCGTCTCGGTCGTCGGCCACGGCGGCCCGTACCTGCTGCTGTTCGGCCTGTGCGTGCTTACTGCGACGCTGGGCCAGCTGATCAGCAACACGGCCACCGCGCTGATCGTCATCCCGATCGCGGTGTCGGCGGCCGCCGACGCGGGCGTCTCGGCCCGGCCGCTGCTGATGGCCGTCAGCGTGGCTGCCGCCGCGTCCTTCCTCACGCCGGTGGCGACCCCGGCGAACCTCATGGTGATGGGCCCCGGCGGCTACCGGTTCGGCGACTACTGGGAGCTCGGCCTGCCGCTGCTGGTCATGTTCGTGCTCGTCGGGACCTTCCTCGTGCCGCTGTTCTGGTCGTTCTGAGCGCCGCGGACCGGCAGCCGAGTCCGTCCGCGGGGTCCACTGAGGACTCGACCATTCAGTCTCGGGTTGACGCGGCCAGCTGCGGCACCGGCGCCGGCTGCGGCTCCTGGTCGACGATCTGGCGGGCGATGCCGGCCATCGCCTGGCGGAGTAGCTGGTCGTCGTCGGAGCCCCAGTCGCGCAACTCGGTGCGCAGCCACGCGTGGATGGCGGCGACCAGGTCGTCGATCTCGTGCTGGCCGGCCTCGGTGAGTCGCAGGTGGTCGTCGTCGCCGGTCAGGTAGCCGGCGGCGCGGGCCTGCTGGAAAGCCGGCTGCAGGACCGGGGCCGGCAGCCGGTGGTTGTGCGCGATCGCGGCCACGCTGGTGTCGCGGTCCAGCCGGGCGCGCAGGTACACCGCGCCCACGCACCAGCCGTTCGCGACGTCCAGTTCGGTGCCGGACGCGTCGCGGATCTCGGCCAGCGCCGCCCGTCCGCGGCTGCCCATCACCCGGGCGATGGCGGTCTGCAGCTGCTGCAGGCTCTCGGCCCGTTCCGGCAGGCCGAACCCGCCACCGACGTCGCCCGCTCCGGCCTTGGCGGTGTCCCGCAGCGGGACCTCCTTCAGGAACAGCGAGAGCACGAAGGACAGCCCGGCGACCGGAACCGCGAACAGGAACACCACGTGCAGCGAGTGGGCGTACGCGTCGACGATCGGCGCGATCTGGTTCTTCGGGTAGGCGTGCAGCGCCTTGGGGGTGCCGATCGCGGCCGGGTTCACCCCGGGCGCACGGGCCACCGCGCCGGGCAGCACGGAGCGCAGCACGTTGGAGTAGATCGCGCCGAAGATCGCTGCCCCGAAGGCGCTGCCCAGGGTCCGGAAGAAGGTCACCCCCGAGGTCGCCACGCCCAGGTCGCGGTAGTCGACGGTGTTCTGCACGATGATCGTCAGCACCTGCATGATCAACCCGATGCCGGCGCCGAGCACCAGCATGTACGTCGCCATCAGCCAGAAGCTGGTCCGCGCGTCCATCAGCGACAGCAGCCACAGCCCCAGGCCCATCAGCAGCGACCCGGCGACCGGGAAGACCTTGTACCGGCCGGTACGCCCGATGATCGTGCCGGACAGAATGGACGTGACGAGCAGCCCGACGACCAGCGGCAGCGTCTGCACGCCCGAGGCGGTCGCCGAGACGCCCCGGACGTACTGGAAGTACGTCGGCAGGAACGTGATCGCGCCGAGCATCGCGAAACCGACGATGAACGCGAGCACGACGCTGAGACTGAACACCTGACGGCGGAACAGCCGCAGCGGCAGGATCGGGTCGACCGCCCTCGACTCGGAGTACACGAACAGCCCGACCGCGACCACCGAGGCCGCGAACAGCCCGAGGATCGTCGCCGAGCCCCAGGCGTACTCGGTGCCACCCCAGCTCAGCGCCAGCACCAGACCGGCGGCGCCCACGGACACGAACCCGATACCCAGGTAGTCGATGATCGGTCGTGAGACCGTCTTGGCCCGCGGGATGGTGAAGGAGGCCAGGATCACCACCACCACGCCGAGCGGCAGGTTCACGTAGAACGCCCAGCGCCAGGACAGGTGGTCGGTGAACAGCCCGCCGAGCAGCGGCCCGAGCACCGTCGTCACCCCGAACACCGCACCGAGCGCGCCCTGGTACTTGCCCCGCTCGCGCAGCGGGATCACGTCGGCGATCAGCGCGGTCGCGGTCACGGCCAAGCCGCCGGCACCCAGCCCCTGCACCGCGCGCCAGCCGATCAGCCAGGTCATGCCGCCGGCGAACCCGCACGCGGCCGAGGCGATCACGAACACCCCGGCCGACACCTGCAGCATCAGCTTGCGACCGAACAGGTCGCCGAACTTCCCCGCGAGCACCGTCGCGATCGTGTCCGTCAGGAGGTAGGCGGACACCACCCAGGACAGGTGCGCGCCGCCGCCGAGATCACCGACGATCGTCGGCAGCGCGGTCGAGACGATCGTCTGGTCCAGCGCCGACAGCAGGATCCCCAGCAGCACCGTGCCGAAGACCAGATTCATCTGCCGGCGGCTCAGCTCCCCGGATGGGGGGAGCACTGCAGTGTGGACGGCCACGATCGGGCCACTCCCTTCCCCGTGACGAACGCCGGTGCCGAACAGCATGGCACCGCGCCGTCGCCCCGCGCCCGGCTCGCCGGCAGGTCGTTGCGGCCATGCTTGGTCACCGAGTGGCCGGAAGCCACACGCGCGCCGCGGTTGCCAGCGCCCGGGCCCCGGTGACGAGGGTCGGTTCGACGACCGGTGCGTACAGCGGCGAATGATTGGACGGCAGCTCCGCCACCCGGGCGACGATGTCCGCGGCATTGTTCGCGTCCGCGAACTCGGCCGGGTCCGCGCCGCCGAGGATCCAGTACACGCAGGGTGCTGAGGCCGACGAGGCCAGCAGTCCCACATCCTCGCTGCCGGTGACCAATCCGGGGTCGAACACGCGACCGGCGCCCACGAGTGCTTCGAACGCGGGAACGGTCCGGGCCACGGCCGCCTCGTCGTTGACCACCGCCGGGAAGCCGTCGAGAACCGTGATCTCCGGATCGCGGTCCGCGCCCGAGGCGACGGCCTCCGCTCGGACCATGCGGTCGATGGCGTCGAGCGTCCGGCGACGGACGGTGTCGTCGAAGCTCCGTACGCTGATGAGGAGCTCCGCCCGATCGGGAATGATGTTCTCCTTCGAGCCGGCTCGCAACGCGCCCACCGTGACGATCGCGGTCTGGGTCCCCGCGATCTCACGAGAGACGATCGTCTGCAGCCGCATGACGGTGGCGGCGGCCATGACCACCGGATCGACCGTCGTCTCCGGCCGCGACCCGTGGCCGCCACGGCCGAACATCACGACGCGCAGAGCATCGGCGGCGGCGAACGCGGTGCCGGCCCGGACGGCCAGGGCTCCGGCCGGCAGCGGCGCCACATGCTGGCCGAGTACCACGTCGGGCCGGCCGAACCGTTCGTACAGCCCGTCGGCCACCATCGTCGCGGCACCCTGCCCGGCCTCCTCCGCCGGCTGGAACACCGCCAGCACCGTGCCCCGCCAGGAAGACAGCTCCTCGGCGAGGAGGTGCGCGGCTCCCAGCAGGCAGGCGACGTGCATGTCGTGGCCGCACGCGTGCATGACCGGCACGTCCTGGCCCTCGCGGTCGAGGCCATGGGCGGTGCTGGCGTACGGAAGGCCGGTGCGTTCCAGGAGTGGCAACGCATCCATGTCCGCGCGCAGCAGTGCGGTCGGGCCAGCACCGTTGCGCAGGACGCCGACGACCCCGGTGCGCCCCACGTTCTCCGTCGTCCGGAAGCCCATGCCGCGCAACCGGTCCGCGACGATCCGCGCTGTGCGGGTTTCGGCGAAGGACAGCTCCGGGTGGCGATGCAGGTCGCGATAGAGCTCCGCGAGATCGGACCAGGTCGACGCGCCGGTGCCGGCGACGGCCGTGGTCACCTCGACTGCCGCCGTCGCCGCCGCGAGCCCGACGCCGCGATGATGATCCCGACGAGGACGGCGACGAGCAGGATCAGCCACAACGGCGCGGAGAGCTGCAGCCACAACAGGTCGATCGAGACCCGGTTGCGGTTCTGTCCGATGAAGACGGCGGCGACGACCGCCAGCACGATCGGTATCCAACGGCTGCGCAGGAAGCCCGCGATCGGGTTCGGCTTCGGTGTTGCCGCGACGTCGTCAGCCATCGTGCACAGTGCCTTTGTTCTCGGCCGGAACGACCGCGACGTCCACCATGGCGATGTCCTCCTGGGATCTGCGGTCGGTGCGACTGGTCAACGATCCTGGTGCGGGGTGGGGCCGGCCCGGCCGGCCCGCGCCCGGGCGTCCAATACCAGACCTGCGCCGCACAGGACGAGCACGACGGCGCTGCTCGCGAGCAGCCACGTCAGGGTCCCGTCGGTCAGAGCAGGAGCGGCCCCGAGTACGGCCACGCCGGCCAGAGCGATCACGGCCCCCACGAGCTGCTCGGTCCTGGACGTCACGGTACGGCCGTGGCGGTCGAGGCCGGGGCCCTGAGCCGGGGCCGGCCGGCCAGCACCAGGGTCAGCCCGTCCACGACGAGCTGGACGCCGAGCAGCGTGCCCAGCAGCCACAGTGCGGATTTCGGCCACTGGTTGAGGATCAGCAGCCCGAGCACGAGGCTCAGTCCGCCCGAGACGACCAGGGCCGAGCGCGCCTCCGGATGCTGGACGGCGGCGACCAGCCGCACGACCCCGCTGGTGACCATGCTGGCGCCGATCGCGAGGGAGAGGGCGAGCAGGGCCACCTCGGTGTTGGTGACGAAGATCAGTCCGGCGATCAGCGCCAGCGCGCCGCCGAGCATCCCGATCCAGAACCCGCCCCGGCCGATCCGGGACAGCGCCACGATGATGCCGACGGCGCCGCCGATCAGCAGGGTCCAGCCGATGAAGAGGACCGAGACGACACTGGCGACGACGACGTCACCGAGGACCACCACCCCGGTGACGATCAGCACGAGCCCGAGGGCGACGTCCCACCCCGTACGCGTCGCCGGAAGGGGAGTCGGCCGGTGGGAGACGGGCGCCGGGCCGCCGCCGTCGGGGCCGGCCGGTTGGGCCGCGGAGGCGCCGGGCGCGAACGTCGGCGGGGGCGGAACGACCGGGTCGGTGCCGGACATGGCCGTCCTTTCGATGGGAGGTGGGGCGGTAGGCGTCCAGGGCCCGGCGGCGTCATGCCGGTGCCCCGGCCTTCGGCTCCGGAGCGGCGAAGCGCAGCGCGAGGTCCACGAGCAGGCGGTGCCGCAGCCCGCCGTCACCCGGGACGGCGACCGGTCCACAGAGGACGGTGCGAGGTCGGCCGCCGACGTCGTCACCGGCACTCGCGTCGACAGGGCGACGTCGAAGACTGCGCCGATCGGGGGCATGGTCCGTCTCCCGTCCGCTGCACGGCGTTGCTCCCACCCGGCCGGGCGGGCCGACCGACCGACGGATCCCTTGTCCTGTCGGACGAACCCGGCAGGGCCCGTCCGTCGGGACGCTACGGGCGCCGACCTCGCCCGGCCTCATTCGCGCGGGGTGAGCCGGTCAGGAACCGCGCAGGTGGCGCTCTCGCCGTGTCGAACTCGGCCACGATCGCGTTCCCGCCGCCGGGCCGCCGCGGGGTCCCGAAGAGTCAGCCCCAGATGGGTCTCGATTCCGATCAGGGTCGCGTCGGTGCCGACGGTCGAGACCCGCTACGCCGCCCTCGTCCCGTTGGAGAGCGGCTGTTGTTGATCGCATGGTTGACAGGCGGGTACAGAATGCTAGGAGGCGAACACGGATTGATACCCCGGTCAGTCTTGGAACATGCATGTTCGTCAGTGAGGGATGGTCTTCATCCAGACGATCCGGCGTCCGGGGACCGTGAGACAACACGGTCAGCCGGGCGGAGGCGGGCATGACGGCGATGGTGTCCGATCAACGGTTCGTGGCTCCGTTCGTGCCTCCCCGACACCTCTCGCGGACTCGGTTGCTCGACCGCCTCGACGAGGCCTGCCCGGTCGCGCTGACGGTGTTGTCCGCCGGCGCCGGCACCGGAAAGACCGTGCTGCTGAGCGAGTGGGCCCATCGCCAGACGCGGCCGGTGGCCTGGCTGGCGCTGACGGCCGCCGACGACGATCCCCGCCGGTTCTGGCGTCAGTTCCTGGAAGCGGGCCGGGCCGCCGGGCAGGAGTTCCCGCCGACCGCGTGGACCAGCGGCGGCACCGTCGACCTGCTCGACTTCGCCTTCGGCCGGGCCGCCGAACCGGCCCACCGGCTGACGATGGTGCTCGACGACGCGCACCTGCTGACCGACCCGGAAATTCTGGAGGGGCTGGACCGGGTGGTGTACCGCTGGTCCCATCGGGTGCGGCTGCTGATCTCGGCCCGCAGCGACCCCCTCCTACCGCTGCACCGATACCGGTTGGCCGGCCAGATGCACGAGATACGGGCGGCCGAGTTGGCCATGACGCAGCCGGAGGCGCGCGCGCTCCTCGGTGAGCACGGCGTCTCGCTGGGGGACGAGGATCTGGGGCTGCTGGCTCGGCGCACGGAGGGTTGGCCGGCCGGGATGCGGCTGGCGGCGCTGCGGATGGAGCACATCGAGCGGCCGGCGGAGTTCGTCGCGGTGTTCGCCATGGACCAGGGCAGCGTCGGCGAGTACCTGACCGCCGAGGTGCTCAACCTCCTGCCCGAGAGCGTCCAGCGCCTGCTGATCCGGACCAGCTTCCTCGACGACGTCACCGGGCCGCTGGCCGAAGCGGTCACCGGTATCGAGGGTTCGGGCGCGCTGCTGGCCACGCTGGCCCGGGCCAACTCCTTCGTGATCCCGCTCGACCCGGCTCAGACCACCTTCCGCTACCACCAGTTGTTCCGTGAGGTCCTGCGCCATCTCGCCCATCGGCAACCTCCCGGCGAGGAGCGGGCGCAGTACGCGCAGGCCGCGGACTGGTACCGCCGGCACGGGGACATGGCCGGTGCGCTGCGGTGGACCGTACAAGCCGGGGACGCGTCGGCGACCCGGTCGCTGCTCGTCCACGGCGGCCTGGCCGAGGCCTTCGTCAGCAACCAGGACATGGACAAGGCCGGTCTCCGGCAGCTGGCGAACGGCCGACCACCGGCGGGCGCCACGCCGGCCGAGCTGCTCGGGTACGACGGGGCCGACCGGGCGATCATCGCCATCTCCGCGGATCCGGGGACGGCGGCGGTCGAGCTGGCCCAGCTCCAGGCCGACCGGCCGGACCTGAACGACACCGATCCCGATCTCAGGGTCACCGACTGCCTCGTCGAAGTGATGCTGGGCCGCAAGGCCGGGGCCTTCGCCGTCGTCGACGCCGCGGCCGAGCGACTGCTGTCCGACGAGGATCTGCGGGCCGCAGTGGACGGCGTGCCGGGCTTGCGGGCCAGCGTCCTGCTGATGCAGGCCCGGGCCCGGTTCAGCGCCGGCCGGCCGCAGGACGTGGAGCCGCTGCTCCAGCGTGCGCTGGACGTGGTGGAGCTTGGGATGCCGGCGGTGGAGCTCGACGTCCTGTCCATGCTCGTCTTCGTCGGCGTGTCCGCCGGGCGGCCGCGCAGCGCCGACGACGCGGCCGACCGCGCGGACACCCTGCTCGACCGGCATCCCGAGCTTCCCCGGCCGGTGGTGCTCGACCTCGCACTCGCCCGCCGCGCGCACGCCAAGGCCGACCTGGCCGGCATGGCGGCGGCGATGCGGCGGGTCCATGCGGTCGGTCCGGTTTACGCCGACACCGGGCAGGCGGCCACGGTCGCCTTCGTGCAAGCGACTTTCCTGGCTGCCTGCGGCGAACTCCGCCGGGCCCGCGACGTGCTGCGGAACAACTCCGCGCTCGCGGTCACGGCGACCGGCCTGTACGGCGCGCTCCGCGACTGCGAGCTGGCCGCGATCGAGATCGCGCTGGGGCACCCCACAGCCGCGCTCCAGGGGCTGGAGCCGCACCGCGGCACCCCGCTGGCCATCGTCACCGCGGTCGCCACCGCGCGGGCCCACCTCGCGCTGGGCGACCTCGACACCGCCGCTGCCCTCGTACGCAGCGTCACCACGACCCCCAGCCCGTACGTGACCCGGCAACTGCTCATCGACGCCGTGCTGTGCGAGGCCGACATCGCGCACCACCGCGGCGAGGACGGCCGGGCGCTGGAGCTGCTGGACCGGGCCCTGGACATCGGCGGCGAGGACATCGTGCTGCCCTTCGTCCAGGCCACCGAGGCGCTCGGCCCGGTGCTCAGCCGGCATCCCATGCTGGCCGCGCGCTGGCCGGCGGGGATGTCGAGCCTCGCCCCGACCGGTGCCACGGCGGCGCCGGCGGCAAGCCTCCCCGAGCCGCTCACCCATCGCGAGCAGGCCGTGCTGAGGCTGATGGCGACCAGCATGGCGACCATGGAGATCGCCGACGAGCTCTGCCTCTCGGTGAACACCGTGAAGACCCACCTCTCGGCCATCTACCGCAAGCTGTCGGTGGGCCGGCGCCGCGATGCGGTGTTCCGCGCCCGGGAGCTCGAGCTGCTCTGAGGCGTCATGCCGTTCGGGTGACGTGCTGCGGCCCATCGGCGGACATGCTGGCGCCGTCCGGACGCGACGTCGCACGGAGGTGCCGGTGTCCGCTCGATACGAGATCAGGTCGTCCGGCGCTTCCGATCGGAGCACCGAGGACGCGGTCGGCGGGCTCGACGTCATCGCGGCGGACGCGGTCGTCCTGATCTGCGGTGAGCCGGACCAGTCGGCGCTGCACGGCGTGCTGCAACGGATCAGGATCATGCGGTGGGAGCTCCTGGACCTCCGGCGAACTCGAGGATCCCCCCGACGCGCGGGCTGAGCGGTCCGGTGCCCGGGCGGATCACCGGGTCGGCCGGTGTACCCGCCCAGCCCGGCGACGCCGAGTCGGTCGAGGAGGTCAGGGTGGGCGACACGTATGAGGTCCGGGTCGTCGGTGCGCTGGGTGCCGCCGGCCGGGAGGCGTTCGCCGACCTGGCGGTCGACGTCGAACCCACGGCGACGGTCCTGTCCGGTGAGCTGGACCAGGCGGGCCTGCACGCCGTCCTCCACCAGGTTCGGGCGCTGGGGCTCGAGCTCGTGGACGTGAAGCTCGCGCTGCGCGAGCCCGGGAGCCACGTCTCCGGGTCACCGCCGGACGACAAGCAGACGCCGGCGTGACGAGCCGCCCGGGCTGTGGGGCTCGTCCCTTCCGGGTGAGTCGCCTCCGGGGGCCGGTCGGGCCGGCCGGCGCCGCCGACGGGACGGCGCCGGAGCGGACCCCTGCTGACCGGCCTTCTCGGACGGCGCTCATCCGGGACGAGTGAGGCACCTGCGTCCGGCGGACCCGACGATGGCGTCTGTCCGGCGGAACTCGGTGACGTGCGATGTGGCCCGCCGGGCGGGATCCGGTGGACCACATCCGTGGGACGACGAGGAGAGGAGACTCCCACATGGAGCGATTGACGGTGTGGCGGTTCGACACGCCCGAGGGCGCCGACGAGGCCGCCACCACCTTGCAGGAGCTGTCCAAGCAGGGACTGGTCACCGTGCACGACGCGGCGATCGTGTCGTGGGAGTCCAAGGCGAAGCGACCGAAGACGCGACAGCTGCACAACCTGGCCGGCCGGGGCGCGCTGGGCGGCGCGTTCTGGGGACTGCTGTTCGGGCTGATCTTCTTCGTCCCGCTACTCGGCCTGGCCCTCGGCGCGGCGGCGGGCGCGTTGTCGGGATCGCTGCTCGATGTCGGGATCGATGACGAGTTCATCAAGCAGACCCGGGACCAGGTGACCCCGGGTACGTCGGCGCTGTTCCTGCTGACGTCCGACACCGTGCTGGACAAGGTGAGCGCGGCGTTCAAGGGCCGGCAGTCGGAGCTGGTGTTCACCAACATGACCGATGAGCAGGAGAAGGCGCTGCTGGAGGCGTTCGCGGCCTAGCCCGCGGCCAGTAGCCAGCGCGACCGGGCCGTCGCGCGGGCCCGACCACGCGAGAGGGATCCGGTGGACGAGGACACAGCCGGTCGACCACAGGCGCCGTCCGGAGCGGACCGGAGCGCCCGCAGGCCCTCGGGCCGGTGGTGGGGGCTGGCCGGCGTGGCGGTGCTGGGGGCCGCGCTCGTGGGCGGCCTGGGCGGCGCGGCCCTGGACCGGGACGACGGCGCGCGGGTGTGCTCGGCCGCCGACGTCGCCGCCCGCGGGCTGCCGGCGGTCGTGACGATCCGGGCCCAGGGCGCCGCCGGGGCCGGTACCGGGTCCGGCGAGGTGATCCGCGCCGAGGGGTACGTGCTGACCAACGACCACGTCATCTCCCCGGCCGGCAGCACCGGTCAGGTCGGCGTCGTGTTCGACGACGGAAGCGTCACCCCGGCCCGCATCGTGGGCCGGGACCCGCAGACCGACCTCGCGGTGCTCAAGGTCGACACCGGTCGCCCGCTGCCGGCGATCGTGATCGGCTCGTCCGCGCGGCTGACCGTCGGCCAGCCGGTGGTCGCGCTGGGCGCGCCGCTCGGGCTGTCCAGCACGGTCACGACCGGCGTGGTCAGCGCGCTCGGCCGTACGGTCCGGGTCCCGTCCGACGACGCCGGCTCCGCCCTGCTGGCCTCGGCCGTGCAGACCGACGCCGCGATCAACCCGGGCAACAGCGGCGGCGCGCTGGTGGACTGCTCGGCCCGGCTGGTCGGCGTCCCCACCGCCGGTGCCAGCGTCCCGGACGAGCAGGGCAACGCCGGCGGCGGCAGCATCGGGATCGGCTTCGCCATCCCCGTCGACTCTGCCATGCGGATCGCCGACCAGCTCATCGGCACGGGCACGGTCAGCCACTCCTACCTCGGGCTGCAGGTCGCGCCGTTCCCATCCCAGGACGACGACCACGGCGGCCTCTTCGTCACCGCGGTCACGACCGGCGGTCCGGCCCAGGCCGCCGGGCTGCGCCGCGGCGACCTGCTCACCGCCCTGGACGGCGTGGAACTGAGCGACCCCGACCAGCTCGAGGCGCTGTCGCTCACCACCGGCCCGGGACAGCAGGTGCGGCTGACCTTCCGGCGGTCCGGGTCCAGCGCCGACGCCACCGTCACCCTGGCCGCCCGGCCGCCCTCGACCGACTGACGGTCGCCGGCGGCGGAGGCCGATCGACCGGCTCGGTGCTCGATCGTTCGGACGGGCGGCGATGCGCTGGCCTGCGGCCAGGACGCCAGCTGGGCGACGTCAGCCGACTCCATTGAGTTCGTCGACAGCCCGGAAAAGGTCGCCCTGGTCGAAGTAGTTCACGGCCACGAAGTTCGGCCGCGTTCCACGTTCCGCCTCGCACCTGGCCAGGTACGGCGCCAGCACGGCGAGCGCGTTGATCGCCCGGGCGTCGGTCACCAGCGAGCGGAAGTCGTTGCCGAGCCAGTAGTTGACCAGCAGCAGCGGGTTCGCGTCCGTGCCGCGCTCGCGCCGGCAACTCAGGTCGGCCGCGGTCGGGTTGCGGTACGGCGTGTCCTGGATCCATTCGAAGGCGGGCATCAGCCACGGGTACGCCGCACCGCCGCCCTGCCGCTCCATCATCACCACGACCCGGCGACCGGAGTCGATCATCTCCTCGAGCGTCGGCCAGGGCTGGCCGGACCGCTGGGTGTGCACCAGGGGGCTCAGGCCCGCCCGGGCGAAGACCGCGGCGGTGTCGGCGGGCGACACCGAGTCCTCGATGACGAAGGTCACGACCTCGCGCGGGTGGGCATCCAGCCAGGCCCGGACCCGGGTCATCTCCGGCGCCCACTCGGTGGCGCCGATCTCGCACAGTCCGTGGCAGAGGTAGGGCTCGACCGGGCCGGTCGGACGGGTGGTGACCGCGTCCCGGATCCGCAGCGCGCTCGTCACCGCCGGCTTCCCGAAGTCGCGCTCGGCCGCGGCCAGTGCGGCGGCGTGACTGGCCGGCGCGGTCGCGACCAGACCGGGCCGGGAGGTGCGCTGGCCGTACCAGGCGTCGATGAGCAGCACCCGAATGCCGGCGTCGAGCTGGCCGACGAGGCCGGTCGGCTGCTCCGGGAGGAACCAGCCCGGCTCGTCGGCCGCGGCCATCGCGTTGTGGGTGGCCGGGAAGGCGACGTCGGCGTAACTGCGGCCGCACAGCTCCTCGTGTCCGTTGCAGCCGGTCGTCCCGGTCGTGGCCGCGGGCAATCGCCGGTCGGCCGGAACGGCGCCGAGCAGGACGACGACGAGCAGCGCGGCCAGTCCGGCGGCCCCGCCGACAGCAGCCGGCCGGCGGCGCAGCCAGGACGCCGGGGCCGGTTCCGGGCGCTGCCGCGTCCCGAGCGGTGCGGTCAGCTCGCCGATGCCGGCCACCCCGAGCAGGATGCCGCCGACGACGGCAACCAGCCGGGCGATCAATGCCGGACGCACCAGCAGGCCCAGCCCGACCAGCAGGAGGGCGGCCCCCCGACCGATCCGCCACCACCGCCCCGGCGCCGGCGGGGTCAACCGGTCCCAGGCGCGCCGGAGGGTGGCGGCGTCCAGCCGGGGCAGCCGGTCCGAGCCGGCCGCCACCACGAGCGCGCCGGCCGTGGCGGGCACGGCCGCCACCCACCACAGCGTCCCGCCGAACTCCCGCGCCGCCGCGGCCACCAGCGCGCCGCGCAGAGTGTCGGTGTTCACCAGCGTCCCGGCCAGCGCACCGGCCAACGCCACGGCGCCGACCCCCGCGCCCACCGCCACCAGGCCCCGGCCCACCGTCACCGTCACACGCCGTCGGTCGTCGGCCAACGCCACGGCAGCGGCGAACAGGCAGAGCGCGAGGAAAGGCAGCAACCAGGCCAGCACGCCGACCGTCCGGGTCAGCCGGACCGTTCGGGCACCGACGGTCCGACCACCCAACTGCGCCAGCGTCAGGTCCAGGTCGGCCGGTATCCGAGCCGCCTCCGAGGGCGCCACGACCCGCAGCACGCCGGCCAGCACCACTCCCAGGTCGGCGAGCCGGAGCACGATCTGGCCCGGGTCGTCGCTCGTCGCAGCCCGATGGGCCTGCCGGACCGCCGCCCGTACCACCGGGCCGAAGGAGGGACTCGACACCAGCGAGGTCGCGGCCGCCTCCAGCAGCGGCCGCACCGCCACCAGGTCCGGGTCGACGACCAGCAGCCGAACGGTGATCGCCGTCCCGACCTGGCGCGCCACCACCGGGTCCGTACGGATGACGTCGACGTGCTCGGCGAACCTCGCGCCGTCCACAACGCTGCGGTTGACCGCCCCGGCCAGGATTCCCAGCAGCAGCAGGAGAGACCCCACCACGCATATCGCTGAGGACGGCCTCCAGCCGGTCACGACCATGATGCTAGGCGTAGGGGAGGGCCGCGGGGCCCGCCGACCGACCTTTCATGCGGTCCGAATGAGGCAGTCGTCGGTGTCCGGTCCGGGCCGACCGGGCTGCACCGGACCCGGCCCGGATGACCCCGACCATCCCCTCAGGGTGACGCCCCGGCCGGCAGTGTCGACCTACGGTCGAGCCAGCGAGCTGTCGAGCCAGGGGAGACCGATCCATGACACGGCGCTACCGAGCCGACGAACCCGCGGCAGAGTCCCGGCTCGACCCGGCTCTGCTGTGGACGTCCGGGGCCGTCACCGCCGTGATCGCGGCCCTCGTCGCGCTCGTCGGCATCCTGTTCGCCCGCGGCATCTTGTCCGTGCCGCTGCTGGCGGCGAGGGCCGACGGGACCTGGGGCGACCGGAGCACGGCCGGCTACACCGTCGCCGTGGCGCTGGTCGCTCTGGCCGCCACCGGCCTGCTGCACCTACTGCTGCTGGTGACTCCGCACCCGTTCCTGTTCTTCGGCTGGATCGTCGGCCTGCTCACCCTCGTCGCCGCACTGGTGCCCTTCGCCGCCGACGCGACGCTGTCCTCCCGACTCGCCACGTGCCTCATCAACGTCGTGGTCGGGATCGCGATCGGCGCGTTGCTGGCGGCCGCGGGGCGTCGCTCGCTGCGGGTGCAGCCACGTGATCGGTCGCCGTACTGAGACGACGGAACTGTGCGCGCCGCGGCAGCTCGACGGCGTCGGACGGTCTGAGTGATGGGACGACTGATGGCGGCGGCGGACGATCTCGCCGAGGTTGCGGCCCGGGCCAGCGGGGCCGAGGCCGTGGCGCGGTCGGCGAAGTGGCTTGACCGTCGGGCGATCGACCGCTTGGCCACCGACGCGTCCCGAGCGCTGGAAATCGAGCGGGCGACGCTGGGCGGATCGGAGCTGTCCGCGGTGGCCGCGTCCGCGGACTGGCAGCGGCGACTTCGCGACCGCACCGAATCCTCGCCTCCCGAGCCGCGGCCGTCCGAGGACGGATCGACCTCCGACGAGGCGACCGCGGTCGCCATCCGGACCGAGGCCGATGCGGCCGCTGCGGTCGCGGTCGCCCGGATCGCGCTGGGTGAAGCAAGCCTGGCCGTCCTGCGCGCGCGGCTGGCCGTACTGGAGACCGGCGACACGGATCAGGTCGCCGCGGCCGTCCGTGGTTACGTGCCGCTCGTGGGCGCGACCCTCGTCGCGCGCCATGGCCGCGCGCTGCGTACCGGCCTGAGGGCCGAGCTCGCGCACGTGGTGCGGCAGCGGCCGCGGCCGCTGGCCGTGCGGCTGGGGATCAGCCTGGCGCTGGGCCTGGCCTACCTGGGCTTCCTGCGGCTGTACCGGTGGGACGTGAAGGAGGAGTTTCTTCCTTACCTGGCGCTTTTCGCGCTGTCCGGCGTGGTTGGGAGCGTGGTGTGTACCAATGCCATGAGCATGGATGCGGCCAGAGTCCGCGCCGCGCTGTCCGGAGGTGTCCGGCTGTGGCATCTGCTCCTGGTCAAGAACCTCGTCCTGCTCATCCTGGTCGGCACGGCCGGCCTGCTGCTGAGCCTGCTGCTGGCGTGGAGAAGCGGCGACGTCGACGCGCTCGTCGTCGCGTTCGGCCTGCTGTTCACCATGATCCTGCTCTGGCTCGGCGCCGGGAACATCCTCTCGGTGGTGCTGCCCGTTCGCGACGAACCCATCAGGGAGCGGCGGCAGGACAAGACGCTGCTGCCGTTCCTGACAGCCTTCGTCATCTCCTACGCCGTCGGATACCTCGTCAACACGGTGCTGTACTGGCGGATCTGGGCGACACAGATCGCCGTCCACGAATTCGGCCGGCTGTGGCTGCCTGTGCTCACAACGGTGTCCGTCGCCGCGGTGATGTGGCTGCTACTGACGGTGCTGGCGGTCGAGCTGGCCGACCAGCCGCGCTGCCGCCGGTTGCTGCTGCGGGAACTGCTCGCCAGTCAGGCCTGGAAGGGTCGGGGCGCCGCGGCCGACCCACCCGCAGGAGAGATCCCGCGATCGCCGTAGCGGACGGGAGATCTGACCCCGACCAGACGAGTGCGAGCGCTTCGTCAGCCGTCACGGCGTTGGCGAGCTCGGTGTGGAGAGGAGCTCGGTGCCGAGTTCGGTGGTGGCGGCGTTGGCGACGTCGGAGAGCACGATCACGGCCCTGTGGTGCTGCCGGTCAAGGCCGAGGTAGGCGGTGTAGCCGGCGGTCTGACCGTTGTGCCAGGTGATGGTCTGGCCGGTCGGCCATCGTGAGATGTGCCAGAACTCGCCGATGCGGGTGTTGTCCTGGCCAGTCGGCGCGATGGGTGTCATGGCGTTCATACCGGGTGCGGTGCCGTCGAGCAGGGCCGTGGCGAGGCGGCTGAGATCCGCAGCGGTCGACACCGCGGCCCCGCCCGGGGCGTACGCGCCGAAGACCCAGGGCTGGACCCGGTGGCCGGATGCGGTCCTGCCGCCGCCGACCAGCGGGTGGCCGACCTGGATGGCGCTGTGGGTCATGCCGAGAGGTTCGAACAGCCGGGTTCGCATCAGGTCGGGATAGCTCATGCCGGCAGCGGCGGCCGCGGCCTGTCCGGCGGTGGCGGCGCCGAGCGTGGAGTAGGCGAACGTCCCCCGGGTGGCGAGGCTCCCGGTCCTGACTTCCCGCATGAGGTGGTCGAGATCGGCGGTGATCCAGTTCCGGCCGGTCGGGGCCGACCAGGCCGCGCGTCGCAGCGTGGCCGCTCCGAACTCGGCGTAGCCGGAGCGGTGGGTGACCAGTTCCCGGATGGTGACAGTGCCGGCGGCCGAGCCGTGCAGCGCAGGCAGGTATGTCTCGACCCGGGCGTCGAGGCTCAGCTCTCCACGTTCGACCGAGTCAGCGACGACCAGGCCGGTGAGAGATTTGGTGATCGAGCCGATCTCCATCGGTCTCGTGGCGTCGGCACCGAACCCGGCCAGCCGTACAGGTTGCGCCGCGTCGAGGTCCACTGTGGCCAGGGAAAGGTCCTCGTATCCGGTCAGCATTCCCTTGTCCTGCACGCGGTCGAGTTGGGCCAGCAACCCGGCGTCGCCGGTCGTGGCAGTGGACAGACTCGGGGCCTGTGTCCACATCGCGGCGGCGACGAGGACCGCGGTCACGGCTACGGCGACGAAGAGCCTGCGAATCGCGACATAGGCGACGACGAGGCCCAGCGCCGCAAGTAGGGCTATCCAGCTGTTGCCCACCCAGGTCGGCAGGTAGTGCACCACCAGGTACGCCGGCGTCAGCAGCAACACCCCGATGACACCGGCCTTGCCGGCCCGGCTCCTGCCGATGCCGGCGCGGTCGCGGGTCCACAACTCGGCCAAGGATCTCCGCCGGCCGAGCTGGACGACCACGGCCAGCCCCAGCCCGGCGAGGAGGAAGCCCACGGCGCCGAGCGAGAACAGCAGCCCCAGTCCGAGCCAGGCCACGAGAAGTGCCACGCCCGCCACGTGTCGTCCCGAGGGCCGGCAGTGCAGAGCCACGCGGTCGTTCGGCGGCGCGGAGCGTGGTGTGGGGCGGACGGGTTCGGCGGTGTGCATGACGGCTCCTCTGTTGGGGCGGCGGTGAGTTCAGCGCGCGGGCAGCGGCGTGCCGGTGCGGACGGAGCGGACGACGTCGGTGATGGCGCGCACCGAGGCGGCGGCGCCGCGCGGGTCGTCGAGAAGACCCACGTGGGTCGTGTCGGCGAGGCGGTGGCTGCTGATGGTCGACAGCGCGGCCAGCCGGTCCTGGGCGGCCGCCCAGCCTGCGGTGCCCAGCTGGTTTTCGGCCGCGGTCACGACGACCAGCGGCCGGCCGGCCAGGCCGGTGAGCGCCCCGGCCTGGACGAAGACGACCGGGTAGACCGACAGCTCGTCGCGGATGTTGCGCAGGCCGCGGGGACTGGTGGCGAAGTCCCGTACCTGCGCCGCTTCCCGGGCCGGGAGGCCCGAGGAGGCGGAGGCCGGTAGCAGCCGGGTGACGCCGAGGCGGGCCAGGCTCGGGGCCAGGGCGGTCAGGCGGCGCATCGCGGCGTACTGGCGGGGGTAGTCCGGCAGCGCCGTGAACTGGTTCGGGCCGGCGGAGTCGAGCAGCACCATGCCGGCGACCTCGGCGGGATACCGGGCCGCGTACGCAAGGGCGTAGACGCCGCCGGTGGAGTGGCCGACGAGCACGTACGGCCCGGGCTCGTGGGCGCGGGCGAGCAGCGTGTGCAGGTCCGCCGCGATCTGCGCGCCGTCCTGCGGCTGCGGGGCGTCGCCGGACCAGCCCTGGCCGGCCCGGTCGTACGCGCAGACCCTCGTGTCCCGGCCGACCGTCGCGGTGATCCGGCTCCACAGCGGGGAGGTCTCGCCCAGCCCGTTCTCCAGCACGACGGTGGGACCGCCGGACCCGGTGCAGTTCAGGTGGAGCCGGTGGCCGCCGACGTCGTAGGAGACCCCGGGCATCGGGTTGTCCGGTGCCGTGACGGTGGCGTAGCCGCCGCCGACGGCCGCGGCGGCCAGGACGGCCACGACCGGGTAGAGCAGCCAGCGGCCGGGACGGACCTGCCGCGCCCGGACGCCCATCCACGCGGCCAGCGCCAGCACTGCCGGCGGCCAGACCCAGCCGGCGGCGGACAGCACGCCGTCGCCCGGGGCCGACGTCAGAAGCCACGCTCCGGTGCCAGCCATCAGGACGGCGGGCACCAGCGCCCACCGCTGCGGCGCGCGGGTCCGGCGGATCGACAGCACGGCCAGCAGCGCCCAGCCGAACCCGAACGCGAGCAGGGCCGAGCCGGTGATGGCGTGCTCGCCGGCGCCGGCGAGGACGACCAGCGTGAGCAGGAGCGCGCCCAGCAGCCCGGCCGTCAGACCGGCCGCGACGACGCGGCGGAGGGGACCGGGCCCGGGCTCGGGGGCGATCGTGGCCGGGCGGTCGATGAGCGTGGTGGTGGCCATCGCGGTCTCGCTTCCTCGAGGTGGTGACGCCGAGAGTGGGCGCGCCGGCGGCTGCTCGACCCGGTCAAATGGCCGGGATCGCCGGTAGCGTCGGGCCGTGCTGCAGGGCCGGGACGTCGAGCGGGCCCGGCTGGCCGTCCTGCTCGACGGGGCCCGGCAGGGCCGCGCCGACGCGCTCGTGGTGCGCGGCGAGGCCGGGGTCGGGAAGTCGGCGCTGCTGGAGGATCTGATCGCCTCCGCGGCCGGCGTCCTGGTGCTGCGGACGCAGGGGCTGGAGTCGGAGTCACCGCTGGCGTTCGCCGCGCTGCACCGGCTGCTGCGTCCCGTCCTGCGGCTGCTCGACCGGATCCCACCGCCCCAGGCGCGCGCGTTGCGGGTCGCGTTCGGACAGACGGACGGACCGGCGGTCGAGCCGTTCCTGGTCGCGGTGGCGACCCTGTCGATGCTCACCGAGGCGGCCGAGGAGACCCCGGTGCTGGCGGTCGTCGACGACGCGCACTGGCTCGACGCGGCCTCGGCCGACGCGCTGCTGTTCGCCGCCCGGCGGCTGCAGGCCGACCGGGTCGCGGTGCTGTTCGCGGCCCGGGACGGTGCGGCGTTCGCGGCCGACGGGGTGCCATCGCTGGTGCTCACCGGGCTGGACGGGACCGCGGCGCGGGCGCTGCTCGACCGCGGCGCCGGGCACCCGCTCCCGGACGAGGTGTCCGAGGTGCTCCTGGCCGAGAGCGGCGGCAACCCGCTGGCGCTGGTGGAGCTGCCGACCGCGCTGACCGCGGCGCAGCTGAGCGGGACCGCGCCGATGCCGGCGCGGCTGCCCCTGACCGCCGGCGTCGAACGGGTCTTCCTGGACCGGTGCCGCCGGCTGCCGGAGCCTGTCCAGACGCTGCTGCTGGTCGCGGCCGCAGACGACTCCGGCCGGACCGCGACGGTGCGGCGCGCGGCCGCGGTCCTCGGCGTCGTCGCGGACGCGCTGGACGAGGCCGAGCGGTCCGGCCTGCTGTCCATCGACGGGGACAGCGCGCGGGTACGGCACCCGCTCGTCCGGTCCGCTATCTACCAGGGCGCGACCAGCGCCCAGCGGCGGACGGCCCACCAGGCCCTCGCCGGCGCCCTGGCCGACGACCCCGACCGGGAGGCGTGGCACCGCGCGGCCGCCGCCGACGGGCCCGACGACGGGGTCGCCGCGGCCCTGGATCTCGCCGCGGGCAGGGCCGAACGGCGCGGCGGGTACGTCGCGGCGGCCGCCGCCTACGAGCGCGCCGCCGAGCTGACCACCGGCGATCAGGTGCGCGCAGCCCGGTCGTTCGCCGCCGCCCGCAACGCCTGGGCCTGCGGGCAGCCGACCCGGGCCCGTACCTTGGCCGCCGCCGCACGGGAGGGCACCGGCGACGGGCTGCTGCGGGCCGACATCGATCGGCTGCGCGGCCGGATCGAGATCAACGTCGGCTCGGCGTCCGACGGGCACCGGATCTTCACCCGGGCCGCCCGGGTCGTCGCCGCCGACGACCCGGACCGGGCGTTGGAGATGGCGGCCGCCGCCTCGGTCCTGGTCGTCTACGGCGCGGACAGCGGCGCCTCCGCCGACCCGGTCGCCATCCCCCACGACACCCCTCGCCGGCGCTGCCTCAGCCGGCTGCTGGCCAGCATGACCGAGGCGGCCCGCGGTGACGTGAGGACGGCCGTGGCCTCGCTGCGGGACGCGCTGGCCGAGAGCGCCGAGGTGACCGACCCGGATGTGCTGGCCAACCTCGGCAACGCCGCGCTGCACCTCGGCGACGACGACGCCCACCGGCGCAGCTTCACCGCGATGCTCTCCGGCGCCCGGGAGAGCGGCGCCGGCATGCTCGTCCTCTACGCGCTGCCGCGGCTCGCCTTCGCCCAGTTGCTCGCCGGGCGGTGGACCGCCGCCGGCAGCTCCGCCGCCGAAGCGCTGACGCTCGCGCCGCGACCGATGACCGCGGCCCCCCTTGCCTGGCTGACCCTCCTGGCCGCCCTCCAGGGCCGTCCCGACTACGACGCCCTGCTCGCCGAGCTGGAGGCCGTCACCGGGAGCCATCCGCTCGGCATCCTGGCCGACCCGGTCCACGACCTGACCCGGTGGGCGGTCGGAACCCGGGCGGCCCGGGCCGGCGACGTCCACGCCGCCCTCCACCACCTCGGCCGGATCCGGTTGCCGGTCATCGCGCGGATGGCGGCCGTCGACCGCGTCGACGCCGCGGTCCGGGCCGGCGACCGGGAGCGGGCCGCGGTCTGGACGGAGGAACTGGCCGCCTTCGCCGAGGCGACCCGGTGGCCGTGGGCGCTTGCCGCCGCCGGGCACGGACGGGCCCTGCTGGCCGGACCGGCGGAGGCGCCGGGGCTCTTCGAGAGCGCGCTGGCGCACGGCGGGCGGCCGTACGACCGGGCCCGGACCCACCTCGCGTACGGGGAGTTCCTGCGCCGTGCGCACCGCCGGGTCGACGCCCGTACCCACCTACGGCTCGCGCTGGACACCTTCCAGGACCTGCGCGCCGAGCCGCTCGTCGAGCACACCACCCGGGAGCTGCGGGCCTCGGGGGAGACCGCCCGCACCCGCGATCCCTCGACCCTGCTGGATCTCACGCCCATGGAACTCCGGGTCGCCCAGCTGGTCCGTCAGGGTCTGTCCAATAAGGACGTTGCCGCCCAGTGCTGGATCTCGCCCCGCACGGTCGCGTTCCACCTCCGCAACTCCTTCGCCAAGACGGGCGTCACCTCCCGCGGTGAACTCGCGCAGCTGGAGCTCAGCTAGGTCCGCGGGGGCCGGGCGTCTCCCTGTGCCCGAGTTGACCGCATGCCTGCGGGCGAAAGAGCCGCCGATGCGGGCTGGGCCGACCGAGCAACCGCTGCCGTCGGTGCAGTGCAGGTGCGGCGCTCAGCGCGCGGGCCGGTCGGTCGCCGCTCGATCGGTCACAGCGGTGGTGGCCGCCCAGCTGGCCAGCAGCGAGAGTGCGTCCTGTGCGGGTGAGCCGGGTTCTGCGGTGTAGGCGGTCAGCGTGAGGCCCGGCTCGGCGGGGAGCTGCAGGGCGTCGAAGGCCAGGTCGAGCCGGCCGACGACGGGGTGCTGGAAGTGCTTGACCCCGGACCGGTGCAGCCGGACGTCGTGCGCGGCCCATCGGGTGCGGAACTCGTCGCTGCGGGTGGCGAGCTCGCCGACGAGGTCGGTCAGGTCGCGGTCGTGGGGGTCGCGGCCGGCCTCGGTGCGTAGCAGCGCGACGCTGGTGTCGGCCGCGCCGCGCCAGTCGGGGTAGAAGTCCTCGGATCGCGGGTCGAGGAAGTTGAACCGGGCGAGGTTCGCCGGGCGTCTGGGGTCGTCGAAGACCGGCGCGTAGAGGGCGCGGCCGAGCGGGTTGATGGCCAGGACGTCCAGCCGTCCGTTGCGGACGAACGCGGCCGCGGTGGTCATCGAGTCGAGGATCCAGTGCACGCTCGCCGGCACCTTCGGCGTCGTCCTGCGGGCGGGGCCGCGGCCCGGGCGGGCGGCCCGGGCGAGGTCGAAGAGGTGGTCCCGCTCGGCCTCGTCGAGCTGCAGGGCGCGGGCCACCGCGTCCAGGACGTCCTCGGAGACACCGGCGATGTGGCCCTTCTCCAGTCGGGCGTACCACTCGGTGCTCACGCCGGCCAGGACCGCGACCTCTTCCCGGCGTAGCCCGGGCACCCGCCGCCGGCCGCCGCCAGCGGGCAGCCCGGCCTGTCCCGGGGTGATCCGGGCCCGGCGCGTGGCCAGGAACTCGCGGATCTCGGCTCGGTTGTCCACGGTGACGACGCTACGTCCACCGGCCGCCGGTGGGAGGTCGTGTCTGTACCCCCCATAGACACGACCTCCCACGCCGCGGGGAGACGCGGTTGCCTCGGTGGCGTCGGCGACCAGCCCGGCACCCGATCCCGTCCGTCAGGAGCCCCGGCATGTCCGCAGCGATCGCGCACCCGGCCCCCTCCGTGGCGGTCGGCAGCCAGGCGCGAGCCGCGCTGGCGGCGGCGGTCCTGGGGTTCTTCGTCGTCACGCTCGACACCGTCGTGGTCAACGTGGCGCTGCCGGCCATCCGCGCCGATCTCGGCGGTGGCATCACCGGTCTGCAGTGGTTGGTCGACGGCTACACGCTGATGTTCGCCGCGCTGCTGCTGTCCTCCGGCGCTCTGACCGACCGGATCGGCGCGCGCCGTGCGTACGCCGGCGGGATCGTCGTCTTCGTGCTCGCGTCGGCCGCCTGTGCCGTCGCACCCGGTCTGACAGTTCTCGTGGCGGCCCGGTTCCTGCAGGGTTCGGCCGCGGCAGTGATGATGCCGGCATCGATGGCGCTGATCCGCCAGGCCTATCCGGACGCCGGCGCGCGGGGCCGCGCCCTGGGCGTGTGGGCGATGGGGGGCGCCGTCGCCTCCTCCGCCGGTCCCGCGCTGGGCGGTGCGCTCGAACTGATCGACTGGCGGCTGATCTTCCTCATCAACGTCCCGGTGGGCGCGGTGGCGCTGGGCCTGCTCGCCGGCCTGCGCCCGTCGCCGCGGCGGGACGTGCCGTTGGACCGGGTCGGGCAGGTGACCGCCGTGCTCGCCCTGGGCGGCCTCACGTACGCCGCCATCGGAGCCGGCGCGGCCGGCGTCACCGATCCGCTGGTGCTGGCGGCGGCTGCGGTGACGGTGGTCGCGCTCGCGGCGTTCATCGCCGGGCAGACCCGCGGGGCGCATCCGATGGTGCCACCGGACCTGGTCCGGGCGCGGGGGGTCGCGGTGCTGCTGGCGGTCGGCTTCGCGTTCATGGTCGGCTACTACGGGCTGCCCTTCGTCCTCAGCCTCTACCTCCAGCAGGGTCGCGGGCTCTCGGCACTGGCCACCGGCACGGTCTTCGTGCCGATGATGCTGATCGGCGCTGTCATCACCCCGTTCTCAGCGCGGATAGCCGAGCGCCTCGGCCGCCGGGCGGTCATCACCACCGGCTTGCTGACCATCGCGCTCGACCTGGTGGCGCTCGGCCTCCTGGCCGGGGTGGCGTCGCCGCGGCAGCTGGCGGTGCTGATGATCCCCGTCGGCGCCGCCGCACCCCTGGTCATACCGCCGGCCATCGGCGCACTGCTCGACAGCGTGCCGGGAGACCGCTCCGGCATGGCGTCCGGCCTGTTCAACACCAGCCGCCAGGTCGGCGGTGCGCTCGGAGTCGCCGTCTTCGGCGGGCTGCTCGCCGACCCCGCCACCATCGGATCCGGCGTCCGTCTCAGCCTGCTGGTCGCCGCCGCCGTCCTCGTCGTCGCGACAGCCGCCGCGGCCACACTTCCCCATCCTTCTCGCGAGGAGACGCATCCCCTATGAGCAACGTCAAGGTCTACGTCATCACCGGCGCAGGACGCGGCCTGGGCGTCCAGATCGCCCAGGCGGCTCTGGCCGCCGGGCACGCCGTCGTCGCCACCGTCCGAGACGCCGCGCGGGTGAGCGCCTCGGTCGGTGCGCAGGAGAACCTGCTCGCCGTGGCCCTGGACATCACCGACCCCGAGGCCGCAACCTCCGCCGTCGACGCCGCCGTGCAACGGTTCGGCCGGATCGACGTGCTGGTGAACAACGCCGGGACCTTCCAGGCCGGCTTCTTCGAGGAGGTCAGTCCCGAGCAGTTGCGGGCCCAGCTCGAGGTCAACCTGTTCGGTCCGCTGAACGTCACCCGCGCCGTCCTGCCGGTCATGCGCCGGCAGCGAGCCGGACAGCTACTGAGGAGCATCAGCAGATGAACATCGAACCGACCATCCCGACGACGAAGAACCCCCCGGAGCAGTTCGCCGGCGACGTCTGGCTCGACCCGATCGCGCTCCCGCACGAAGGTGACCAGCGCATGGTCGTCGCCACCGTCCGCTTCGCCCCCGGCGCCCGCACCGCGTGGCACTCGCACGCCCGCGGCCAGTACCTGCATGTCACGCAGGGCGTCGGCCGGTTCGGCACCCGCGACGGCAAGGTCATCGAGGCCCACCCCGGCCAGACGATCTACACCCCGCCGGGCGAGGAGCACTGGCACGCCGCGTCCGAGGACACCTTCATGGAGCACATCGCGATGCTCGAGGGTGCTGATGACCCCACCGGCAGCACGACCTGGCTCGAGCACATCACCGACGACCAATATCACGGCACCACCGGAGGCGATGCATGAGCGCCCGGCAACAGCCGTCCGCCTCCCCGGCGCTGCCCACCCCCGCTGTGCAGGAACACCACCGGCGTGCCGGCCCCCCGTTCGACAACCTTCACGGTGCCGTTCCGCGGCGTGGGCAGCAAGGCCATGCGGCACGGTGTCGGTCCGGTCGCTCGAGCGTCTCGCGGACCTGTACCGGAAGGGCTCAAAGCTGTCACTGGTCCATCTCGTGGTCGTCCAGGATCTCGCCGACGTGGCGATGGAGTTCGAGCACCGCACCGATACATCTTCCAGTTTCCGAGCGAGGTCGCGACGCAGGTGAACGAATTCCGCACGTCCGACGACAAGAACGTCGTCGATCCGCTGCGCGTCTGACGACAGGGAAACGATGGTCGATCGTGTCCAGTTCTTCAACACCCGACGTGGAAGTCGTCACGATGATGCCGAAGGATCCAGAAGGTAGTCGTCACGCTCCCGACCTCCCGGAATGGTTCGGGGACCGAGGCAGCGCGAGGTCAGTGGGTGCCTGCGGGTTCTTCCTCGCGGGTCTCATCCTGTGCGGCCGATCCCTCCACCGACAGCCGCGGCAGCACACGGTCGAGCCACCGGGGCAGGTACCAGTTCCCGCGGCCGAGCAGGAGCATGAGCGCGGGGACGAGCATGCTGCGGATCACCAGTGCGTCGAGCAGGACGGCGGCGGCGAGGCCGAAGCCGAAGAGCTTGATGGTGAGGTTGGGGCCGAGTACGAAGGCGAGGAACAGGAACACCATGATCGCGGCGGCGGCGGTGATGGTGCGTCCGGTCGCGGCGAGCCCGTGCAGGACGGCCTGGCGGTTGTCCTTGCGGTGCAGCCATTCCTCGTGGATGCGGCTGAGCAGGAAGACCTCGTAGTCCATCGACAGGCCGAACAGGATGGCGAAGAGGATGACCGGCAGGAAGGACAGGATCGGCCCGGTGCGGTCGACTCCGATGAGGGAGAGCCCGAAGCCGTCCTGGAACACCAGGACGACCACCCCGAACGCGGCCGCGGCGGAGAGCAGGTTCATGACCGCCGCCACCGTGGAGACGACGAGGCTGCGGAATACGGCGGTGAGCAGCAGGAACGACAGCAGCACGACGACACCGACGAACAGCGGCAGTTTCTTCGCGATCGTGTCGCTGAAGTCCTCGCCGATGGCGGTGGTGCCACCCACGAGCATCCGCTGTCCACTGCCCTGCTCGGCGGCCGGCACGAGGTTGTCCCGGACGCGGGACACGAGATCGCTGGTCGCCGCGTCCTGCGGAGCGCTGGCGGGGTAGACGGTGGTCAGTCCGATGCCACCGACAGTGGGTTTGCCCGGCTGGGTGCCGCCCAGGTAGACGGTCGGCAGGACGTCGGCGACGCCGGGGTCCGAGGTGAGCGCCGTACGGAGCTTCTCGGTGGCGGCCGGGTCCGCCGACCGGCCCAGGTCGGTGACGATCAGCAGCGGGCCGTTGAACCCCGGTCCGAAGCCCTCCGACAGCAGGTCGTAGCCCTTGCGGGTGGTCGACGCGGCCGGGTCGCTGCCCTGGTCGGTGAGGCCGAGGCGCAGGTGCAGGAACGGCACGCTGATGGCGAGCATGATCAGAAGCCCCAGACCGGCGAACAGCGCCGGCCGGCGGTCGAGCAGCGCGGTCCACCGGCGCCAGCCGGCCGGCTCCTCCTGCAGGTCCTCCGGGCGTCCGACCGGGGCGGCGCGGCGCCGCCGGGGCAGCACCCGCCGCCCGAAGAAGCCGAGCAGCGCGGGCAGCAGGGTCAGCGACGCCAGGACGGTGACCGCGACCGCCAGCGAGGCCGCGATGGCGACGCCGTACAGGAAGGACAGCCCGAGGGCGAAGAGGCCGAGCAGCGCGATGCAGACGGTGATGCCGGCGAACAGCACCGCGCGGCCGCTGGTGTCCACCGCGGTGACCGCCGCCTCCTCCGGGCTCTTGCCCTCCAGCAGGCCCTGCCGATAGCGGGTGACGATGAACAGCGCGTAGTCCACGCCCACGCCGAGACCGAGCAGCACGGACAGGGTCGGGGCGAAGGTGGCGATCGTGAACAGGTTGGCGAGCAGCCCGATCCCGGCAACGGACACCGCGATCGACAGGATCGCGGTGATCAGCGGCAGGGTCATCGCCAGCAGCGATCCGAACACCAGGAACAACACGATGGCGGCCGCGATCAGCCCGACGACCTCGGCCACACCCTGCGCGGGCGCGGCCTGCGCGGCGGCTCCGGTCACCTCGATCTGCACGCCGTCACCGGCCGGGCCACGTACGGCGTCGATGATGTCGACGACCTGGGCGCTGGTCACGTCGTTCGGGACGGTGCCGGCCAGAGTGAGCGTGGCGAAGGCGGTCCGGCCGTCCTTCGACACCTGCTGGGCACCGGCAGCGGCGTACGGGGAGGCGTATGCCGCGACCTTGCCGGTGGCCTTGGCGGCCTCGAGCCCGCGGGTGAAGCGTTGCCGGGCGGCGTCGTCGGTGACGCGTCCGGAGTTCACATGCACGACTGCGGTGAGCTGGTCGCCGGAAGCCTGCGGGCTGACCCGCTGGAGCAGGGCCAGGGCCTGGGTGCTTTCCGTGTCGGGCAGCGTGAACTTGTCGTCGTAGCCGGCGCCGATGGCGCCGAGTGCACCACCGACCACCAGCAGCAGCGCCAGCCAGGTCGCGAGCACGACCCATCGGCGGCGGAAGCTGAATCGGGCGAGACGGCGCATCGGTGTTCCCTAGCTATCGGTGGCAAGAGGTTGGGGTGAAGGTGGCGCCGAGGACCCGGCACCGCCCCGCTGGGCGCGTCACTGTCCCGGTCAGAGTCTGCCAGGCGTTCCGCGAAGGAGTCCGACTCGGGCGGCGGCTACTGGTGGCCGGGTGTCTGGATACTGGTCATGGCTTCGTACATCTGGCGGGGCGTGGGTGGCTTGGGCAGCGGTTCGGTGTGTTCGGCCGAACAGGCCTGCAGGACGTACCCCAGCAGGCGCCGGGCGGCGGCCGGGGCGGCGATGCCGGCGGCCGTGACGACGCCGGCGTTGGCCATGAGGATGATCGGCAGGTCCTCGGGAGAGAAGTCGCGCCGGAGTCTCCCGGCAGCCTTGGCCGCGCGCACGAGCGTGACGAAGCTGCGGAAGGCGCGGGCGCGCTCGGCTTCGAGTCCCCCGGCCCGGGGGAACGTCATGGCCAGCACGGCGGTGAACCCGCGGTCGGAGCTCTGCAGGGCGCAGGCGGTCTCGACGAAGGTGCAGAACCCGTGCCACGGGTCGGGGTCGGTGAGCGCGGCCTCGGCGGCGTCGGCGTAGGCGGTCATCTCCGCCGCGAACACGGCCGCGACCAGCTCGTCGCGGTCGGCGAAGTTGCGGGACAGCGTCGCGATGCCCACGCCGGCGCGCCGGGCCACGACGCTCATCGGCACCTGCAGCCCGTCGGCGGTGAAGATCTCCCGGGCCGAGGTCAGGATCGCCTCCCGGTTCCGGATGGCGTCGGCCCGTCGCGGGCGCTCCGCCTCCGTGGTCATGGAGCCACGGTAGTCGATGTGGAAGACCCCTTCCAGATGAGATAGCGTCGGTATCCGGAAGACCTCCACCACTTAGGAGACACGTCGATGCGCGCGCTCGTACTCGCCGATTTCGGTGCCACCCCTGTCGTGCAGGACCTCGACGTGCCGGAGCCCGCCGAGGGCGAGGTGCGGGTCCGGGTCCGGGCCGCGTCGGTCAACGGCTTCGACCTGGCCGTTGCCGGGTCGTACCTCAGGGGCGCGATGGAGCACCGCTTCCCGGTCGTGCTGGGCAAGGACTTCGCCGGCACCGTCGATGCCGTCGGCCCCGGCGTGGACGGGTTCGCGGTGGGGGACCGGGTCTTCGGCGTGGTGACGAAGCCGGAGCTCGGCGACGGCTCCTTCGGTGAGTACGTCACCGTGGCGGAGTCGATCGGGCTGGCCCCGCTGCCCGAGGAGATCGGGTACGCCGAGGGTGCGGCACTCGGCCTCGCCGGCACCGCCGCGGCCGCCGCCGTCGACGCGGCCGAGCTCGCGGACGGGAGCACGGTGCTGGTGGCCGGCGCGACCGGCGGGGTCGGCAGCCAGGTCGTCCAGCTGGCCGTCGCGGCCGGCGCGCGGGTGCTGGCCACGGCCGCGACCGACGCCGAGCGGGCGCACGTGACCGGGCTCGGTGCGACCGAGGTGATCGACCACACCGGCGACGTGTCCGGACAGGTGCGGGCGGCGTACCCGGACGGGATCGATGCCGTGGTGCACCTGGCCGGCGATCCGGCCCCGCTGCTGCCGGTGCTGAAGCCGCAGGGCCGGTTCGTCTCGACCCTGCTGATGTCGGCCGACCAGCTGCCCGCCGGAGACGTGAAGGTCGCCGCGATCTACGCGCAGCCCGTCCGGGAGGTGCTGGACCGGCTGGCCGCGAACCAGGCCGGCGGCGCGACCCGGGTCACGATCCAGCGGACGTACGGGCTGGAGGACGCCCCGCAGGCGCTGGCCGACTTCGGTCAGGGCACCCTGGGCAAGCTCGTCGTCACCGTCGACTGAGCCGGGTACCGGGAGGGTCCACAGTGGACATCGGGATCGTGTCGCTGGCCGACCTGCAGGCCGATCCCGGCACCGGCCGGCTGGTCGACAGCGGGCGGCGGCTGGCCGAGATCGTCGGGTACGCGCGGCTGGCCGACACCCTCGGCCTGGACGTGTTCGGTCTCGGCGAGCACCACAGCGCCGAGTTCGCGGTGTCCTCCCCGGCCGTCGTGCTCGCCGCCGCGGCCGCGGCGACCTCGTCGATCCGGCTCACCAGCGCGGTGACGGTGCTCAGCGTCCTGGACCCGGTCCGGGTGTACGAGGACTTCGCCACCCTCGACCTGTTCAGCGGCGGCCGGGCCGAGCTGATCGCCGGGCGGAGCGCGTTCATCGAGCCGTTCGGCCTGTTCGGAGTCGACCTCGACGACTACGCCGCGGTCTTCGAGGAGAAGCTCGACCTGCTGCTGCGGCTGAAGGACGAGCCGCGGCTGACCTGGTCCGGCCGGTTCCGGCCGCCGATCCCGGGCGTGGACGTGATGCCTCGGGCCGTACGGCTGCCGGTGTGGGTCGGCGTCGGCGGCTCCCCGGGCAGCGCCGCCCGGGCCGGCCGGCTCGGGCTGCCGATGGTGCTCGGCCTCATCGGCGGGAGCATCGCCGGGGCGCGGCGGGTGGTCGCGGAGTACCGCGAGGCGGGGGAGCGGGCCGGGCACGCCGACCGGCTCAGCGTCGGCATCTCCACCCACTTCCACGCCGGCGCCACGGCGGCCGCCGCCCGCGAGGTCTACCCGCACTACCACGAGTACCTGCGGCCGAAGCGGCCTGGCGGGCGGGGGTTCCTCGTCGACCAGGACCAGTTCCTGGCCGGCGCCGCGCCCGGCAACGCGCTGCTGATCGGCTCCTCCGACGAGATCATCACCAAGATCATGACCGCGTACGACCTGCTCGGCATCGACCGCCTCTTCGGTCAGGTCGACTGGGGCGGGCTGCCCCGCGGACTGGTCGAGGAGTCCATCTCCCGCCTCGCCGACGAGATCGCCCCGGTGATCCGCTCCGCCACCGCCCGCGCGTCCTGATCGGGCGCGGGCTCACCGGTCGAAGAAGAGGACCGTGCGCGCCGAGGGCGGCCAGCGGCGCCGGAGATCTCCAGCTTCAGGGCAGTGCCGCCCGCCGGGGGACTGGACCTCGTCGCCTCCACCGACCACGACACGTCCAGCGCCAGCGGCGTCTGGGGGGCGCGTACGCCGGCCGGGACCTGCTGATCGTCGACGGTGAGGAGATCACCACCCGCTGCCTGACGCCCGGCCCGGTCAGAAGACGGTGTAGCCGCCGTCGATGACCAGGACGGAGCCGGTCATGAAGGCCGAGGCGGGGCTGGCCAGGAACAGCACGGCGGGGGCGATCTCGGCCGGCGCCGCGGCGCGCTGCTGTGGTGCGTCCTCGATCCAGTGCCGGGCGAACTCGGGTCTGTCGATCGGCGTCATGTCGGTCCGCACGTAGCCGGGGGCGACCGCGTTGACCCGGATCCCGTACGGCGCCCATTCGGCGGCCAGTGACCTGGTCAGGTGGTGCACCGCGGCTTTGGAGGCGTTGTACGCGGGCTGCCACTGCGGCCGGTTCACGATCTGGCCCGACATGGATCCGACGTTGACGATCACACCGCCGCCGGAGTCGACCATGCGGCGGCCGAAGACCTGGCAACCGTTCCAGACGCCGGTGAGGTTGACGTCCAGGACGCTGCGCCATTCCTGCTCGGTGACCTCCAGCGCGGGGCGGTGGATGCAGGCACCGGCGTTGTTGACCAGCACGTCGACCGGCCCGTACGCGGCGGTGATCTCGGCCGCGGCCCGTTCCACCGCGGCCCGGTCGGTCACGTCGGCCTGGAACGCGGCGGCGGTGATGCCCTTGCCGGCCAGCTCGGCGACCACCTGCGCGCTGCGCTCCGCGTCCCGGGCCAGGATCGCGACCCGCGCGCCGGCCTCGCCGAGGGCGTGCGCGAAGGCCTCGCCGAGACCCCGGTTCCCGCCGGTCACCACCACGACCCGCCCCGGCAGGGCGAACGTCTCCAACACCGACATGGACGCCTCCAAGCTCAGTTTGTTCCGTCGCCCGAGAGGCTGCCCCATCGGACGCCGGTCAGGGCCGCCGGCTGACGCGGAGTGTCCGCACAGGCCGCGGGGTCGGGTGGGTCAGTGGCAGCCGCCGTCGGGGGAGAGCCGGTAGCCGACGCCGGGTACGGTCTCGACGATCGGCCGGTTCGGCGGCGCGGCCAGCCTGCGCCGCAGGTAGCTTATGGTGACCTCGACGACGTAGGCGTCCCCGCCGGCGAACTCGTCCTGCAGCTCGGTCAGGATGTCGGCCTTGCTCACCGCCTCGCCGCGGCGGCGCAGGAGGTAGTGCAGCAGCGCGTACTCCCGCGGCCGGAGGACCAGCGGCGCCCCGTGCAGCCGGACCCGTCGCTCGGCCGGGTCCAGCTCCAGCGGGCCGGCCCGCAGCACCATCCGCATCCTCGCCGCCCTCCCGCCCGGCCGCCGGACAGCTCGGTTGCCCGTTCGGCCGCCGCGGACGCTAGGACCGCCCGGGTTAGGGATCGGCAAAGCACGTGGCCGCCGCCCCGGGGGAGGGGCAGCGGCCACGGCCTTTCGGGGAGGGGTCAGTTGACGATGTGGTTCGGCGGCACCAGCTGGGCCGGTCCGCAGGCCGACGCCGGGTCGTTCTTGTAGGTGATGGACCCGACCGTGGCCCCCATCGCGGAGCCACCGTTGAAGAACTGCGCCGTGTACGTCCCGGCCGGCTCGTTCGTCGGCGCGGTGCTGACGCTGAAGCTGGTCGTGTTCGTGGTGGCCTGCTTCGCGATGAAGCCGCCCTTGGCGCCGGTCGCGACCGGGTCGGCCAACCCGGTGAACGGGTTGCCCGGGTAGAGCAGCAGCTGCGCCGACTGCGGGACCTGCAGCGTCCAGGTCGCGGCGAGCTGGCCGGTGGCGTGGGCGGTGAACTGGACCCACCACGTCTGGCCGCCGGCGAGCGCCGGCACCTGGACGTTCACCGTGCAGGTGGTGTTGCCGGCCGGGGGCGGGGGCGGCAGCGGCACCGGTGTCGCCCCCGGCGGGTACGGGTCACCGGGAGCCACGAAGGTGTGTCCGCGGCCGCCGCGGGCGCCGGCGAAGGCGTCCTCGGTCAGGTAGACCGAGCCGTCGTCGGCGACCATGAGCCCCTGCGCGAACCGGAACGCCGCGGGACCGCCCGGCGGGTTCGCCGGGTCGACCGGCCGGGTGCAGGTGGTGGTGCAGTAGACCGTCGCCTCGGCCGACCCCGCCGGCGGCATCTGACCGCGGGCGGCGTAGATCCGGGAGGTGTTGGTCGCGATGTCGTACTGATAGACGGTGGCGTTGGCCGCGCCCGGCGACACCGAGGCGTAGACCAGGCCGGCGGTGCTGCGCAGGTGCTGCGGGTCGGGGTCGACGCCGATGGCGGAGCCGAAGATGAACCCGAACTGGGCGATGTTGAGTGGCGTGGTCGGGCAGACCTGTCCGGACGTCGGGCAGGCGCTGATGGCCTTGACGACGGTGAAGCCCTGGTTCTCGGGCAGGTAGAGGTCGTCGCCGATCATGCCCATGGAGCCGTTGATGCCGCGGCCGAGGGTGCCGGTCCGCTGTTCGGTGGTCATGGCGACCACGTCGACGGTCTGGTTGCGGGGGTCGTCCTCGGGGTTGTTGATCCGCCGGATGAACCCGTCGAGCAGCCCGCCTATGTAGAGCGAGTGCTTGCAGGTCGCCGGCGCGCCCGGCTTGCAGGGACCCAGGGCGAGCCCGTTGGCCTTGTCGCCGTCCAGGCCCGCGTTCGGGGCCATGATGACGGCCGAGCCGTCCACCAGGAGCCCGGCGCCGCTGTCCGCGCTGGGGTCGTAGGTGAACCGGATGAC